>JAJFJH010000100.1 GCA_021774155.1 Nitrosomonas sp. | reverse complement strand
CTATCTTGGCTTTCATTAATTTGATATTCAGCGACACCTGCACTAAATGTAATTAACAGCCGCTTATTCTCGTGCAAAAAAAAGCGCTTAGTAAGGCTACGCCGAACCCTGGAAATAACGATAACAGCTTCTTCTATATTTGCGTCAGGCAACAGAATCACAAATTCCTCTCCCCCAAAACGCGCAACAATATCATGAGGCCGTGTTGTCTCCTTAACTGCTTCAACTAAGTAAACCAAAGCACTGTCTCCTACATGATGACCATGCACATCATTAAGTCGCTTGAAATTATCAATATCAAGCAATGCAAAACACATGGGCTTTTGGTTTCTTATTGCGCGTGCGGATTCACGCTCAAACGCATTATCTAAGCCGCGTCGATTTAAGACGCCCGTCAGATGATCCTCATGAACCTTTTCACCCATTTTTAGCAGTTCTGTTTCAAGTTGATTGACTTTTCCCTCAGCGATCTTTATTTCAGCACGCGCTGCCAGGAACTCATCACGAGAACTCAATAAACTGTCTTGCATTTGCCTGGTTTCATGCATTATTTCCACAAGCAATTTATTAAGATCTGAAATTTCATTTGCCTGGTTAATTCTTTCTGAATAACTTACCATCTTGTCATGATAGCCACCGGTCGTTGTCGACAAATCTTCAATATTGTCAACCAGGCAAGCTATCATTTGTTTCAACGTAGTTTTTGTCTCACCCAAACTACTTTTAATCTCATTCTGCTTACTGAGTATTTCTTCTATATAACACTCAGCTTGTTCAATCACGCTCAAGTCCAGCTGTTTGGACATGGTTTCACGCAGCATAGCAATATGGCACTGCAGCCATTTATCTTCTGCCAACAACTCCCCAGTGCTGTCTACGAGCAAATTAAATAACCCCAACAATCTTTGTTGCAGAATGGCAGAGTTACCACCAAATGAATTAAGACTGATTCCAAGCTGCTTAAAATTAGCAACAAATTGTTCTAGCTCTTGACTGTTATTAATTAACCGAACCTTGCGCGCCATTGATCTTACTTCACCGACAAATGTCGCATCACCTAAATGCAGCGTAGCTATATATTCCAATATAACAGCTAGTAGTTCTCTTAGTTGGCCTATGAACAATGCGGCCGAATCGCTTGACGAAACATCACTCTGAGTTATAACAGCAGTCTCGGCATCTTCTGATAATTTCTCTGCTAGAGGCGAAGTATCAACAACTTCAATTTCTACAGACTCTTTACTCGCAGCCGCTAACGCAACCCAGGAATCCAAAAGAGAGCGCAACTTGATATACAACTGCTCTGGGTTTTCTGAAAACTTTGCTAGTACACGATTCATTCCGTCGCGTTTTTTGGCTACCGTTAAGGAACCATGAGGCATCTCAAGTTGCTTCATGATAGAAGCAATCATTTCACCCCATGAAATACTAGGCTGCTTAGTCTGTTTAGCGGAAGAATTACTTGGTTCTGACTGAGCATCAATTGATGCTGCTGCTATATTAATTAAATTTCCCAAGACAGCTCTATACTTACGCCAATTTTTTTCGCTCGCTGATGATTCAAGATTATTAGCATAACTAACCAATTCCGGCGAATTGCGTGGAAATTCTTTGGCCAGTTCAGAAAGCATTTCCGCCATACTAGGACTCATACGTTGAGCAGAGCTACTCGCCATCTTAGTATACAATTTATGGTAATTATCAGGTGTTGGCGGCATTTTGAGAGTTGCTAATTGCCGTAATGTTTCTCGAGCAATAATAGACGGATTAGGATTAGGATTTGTACTCATAACTCATGAAATATTAGCAACGAAGGTTGTAACAATAAACAAAAGAAAACGACAAATTACAGATAAAACTTTACACTCTAATTAATAAAATAAATGCACGAGCTAAAACGGTAAACAATCAAAATCAATCAACTAATTTATTCTTGATCGCATACCGAATTAATTCAGAATTATTGGTAAGCTTAAGTTTTTCCAAAAGTCTTGCACGGTAAACACTCACAGTTTTTGGGCTTAGAAACATCTCTGCAGAAATATCTGCCAGTGTTTTTCCTGCGGCAATCTGACACAAAGTTTGAAACTCTCGATCAGATAAATTGGTATACAACGGTTGGTCAGAATCTGTCCCGATAGCATTTGCTAATTCTTGGGCTACAGCTGGACTGACATATTTATCGCCAGACGCCACCTGACGTATCGCTGTTACAAGTTGGGCTGGCGCACTTTGTTTGTTCAAGTAACCCGAGGCCCCTGCTTTCAATGCACGCACTGCAAATTCATGTTCAGTGTGCATACTCAACACGAGAATTGCTAGGTTTGGCTGATCTTTTTTAACTTGCTTAAGTATCTCAATACCATTTCTGTCTGGTAATGAAATATCTAGTAACATCACATCAAAAGTCTTCTGACGCACAATCTTAATAGCTTGAAATCCTGTTTCTGCCTCACCAGTCACTTTCAGATCGTCAGTCTCGCTCAGTATTTGCCTAAGACCTTGACGCACAATGGCATGATCGTCAGTAATCATAATACGTATCATTAATATCCCCTAGATACTATTCAATATCATGAAACTTTCGACTTCATCACACGTGCAGACTTTGGTGATGACAAATCTTTCAATAGATCGTTCGTATCATTCATTTGAGTTGCACAATTTTTAACATCGCTAATAGGTATACAAATAGTGACTTTGGTTCCTTTATCCGGCACTCCAGAAACATTAAAATTACCCCTCAATTGTTGACTGCGTACACGCATTCCTCTAATACCGAATGAATCTTGTTTTTCTATATCTGACATCTTAATGCCACGCCCATCATCAGCAACCTCAAGAAAAACTAGCTCGTCTATCTCTTCTAGTTTCACTTGAATATTTTCAGCCTGCGCATGCTTAGAAATGTTAGTCAACGTTTCCTGAAAGATACGGAAAATCGCAACAGACAAATCGGCATCAAGTGGTATATCATCCGTATCACATGAAACGTCACATGAAATCCCGGTACGATCAGTGAACTCTTTAGTCTGCCACTGAATAGCCGCGACAATCCCACAATCTAAAATACCCGGACGCAAATCCAACGAGATTCTACGTGTACTATCAATCACTCGATCAACCAAAGCCTCAACTGACTTTGCTTTTTTCTGATAAAAAACAGGCAGTCGCGGCGTTCCGTCTATACAAGGTTGCAATTCAAATTTGATGGCCGTTAATGTTCCACCAATATCATCATGTATTTCACGTGCAATATGCGCCCGCTCATGCTCTTTAATCTTTTGCAAATAGGACGAAAGTTCAGCAAGTTGCTCACGAGAACGGGCAATCTCATTTTCGGTCAACTTGTTTCTGGTAATATTAATCATAATACCATCCCACAAAGTCGCGCCGTTTTCTGTTCTCCTAGGTGTTGCTCTGAGGCTGATCCATTTTATATCGGCATAGCCTTTTACTTGAATGCGCCCTTCCCAATTCCATGTTGTCAGTTGCTCAACTGATGTCATCATTAGTCGATCAAATATACCTTTATCTTCATGCAAAATCAGTTCAGGAAACAATATCGGGCTATCCATTAATATCTGTGGCGTTAAGCCAAGTAATGTAACTGACCCATCACTTACATAAGGAAAACTTATCGCGCCCTCTTTCTCCAACAAAAACTGAAAAACCACACTAGGGAGATTAGCAGTAATTGCTCGGAAACGCATCTCACTTCTTTGCAATGCCACCTGCGCTTCATTAAACCGCAAAGAATTCTTAACTTCTTTTAGACCTCTCCTAATCGCAGGTACCAACCTGGCCATATTAGCCTTCATCACAAAATCATACGCACCCATATCCATCAAGGCACCCGCCGCTTCTTCACCAACATGGCTTGATAAAACAATAAATGGAATATCTAAATGATAGGTTGCCAATACTGACAACGCCTCTTTTGCGTCAAGACTCGGCAAACTGTAACTTGACAAAATTACATCCCAATACTTATCAGTTAACGCTTTATGTAGTTCACCTGCTGTTGAAACACATAAGCAGTCAAAGCACAGCCCACCCTCACCAAGCACATGCTGAATCTTCTCCGCATCTTCAGAAAAACCTTCGACTATTAATATATTCAGACTTTCCATGCTCGTTCTATACACTTTAACATTGCCTTTAAAACCAAGCCAACTTATCGTCGGTCTTATTTTACAAGATAAATCAAATAGAAAGAAGCATTTTCTAGAGCGTATTAGACCTTTAAAACAATCAACTACTAGCCTAAAAAGTTTGAACTCCGTAACAGGCCACCTATAACAAACATCAATAACCACAGTATCTAATGATAAAAACTTGACCGCCATTAATGCAGAAAACAACACAGCAATATGAATTATAAGAGCTAAACTTTTGAAATAACCACCCGATAACTGATCTCAACAGCGGTTTGTTTCCCTCTTGGATTGCAGGGCCAAACCAACGTAAAAGGCAAAAATGCCAAAAGTAAAGCATTCAAATAAAGGAGAATCCAAATGCCACAAACAATAAATTCAAATATTGCGTCATTGAACGCACAGCGTAATCTTAATATGTCTCAATCATCACTCAACACATCATTAGAGCGTTTATCCTCTGGCTTGAGAATTAACAGTGCAAAGGATGATGCTGCTGGCTTAGCGATTTCTGAAAGAATGACATCGCAAATCAGAGGATTAAACCAAGCCGCACGTAACGCCAACGATGGCATATCATTAGCCCAAACAGCGGAAGGTGCGATGCAAGAGATTGGCAACAACTTACAACGTATTCGTGAGCTGGCTGTGCAATCAGCCAATGCAACAAATAGTGCGAGCGACCGTGCATCGCTACAAGCAGAAGCGGCTCAGTTAACCGCAGAAATTACCCGTGTTGCCAGTCAAACTCAATTTAACGGCTTGAACCTGACTGACGGATCGTTTCTTAATCAAAGTTTCCAAGTGGGTGCCAATGCAAATCAAACCATTGATATTTCATCTATCGGCGATGCTAGAGCAACCGCACTGGGCAGCAATAAACTATCAACCAATGGAACCTCCATGGGGCAAGCTACTGCAGCTGGTTCAACCGCTCCAGTTAACGGTGTAACTGTCGAAACCAACTTAGTACTTACCAATAATAAAGGTGCTACAGGCAATATCGCTTACGCAGTAAGTTCTGGCGCCGATACGATTGCAGCCGCTATTAACACGGCTGGCACGAATATTGGAATCACCGCATCGGCTTCTAGTAGTGCCGTTCTCGACACAGTGGGTAGTGCAGGCACTATTTCCATGACATTAAATGGCAACAGTGTCTCCGCTGTTGTTTCAGACGCATCCGACTTAAGTGATCTAGCCGCAGCCATTAATGGCTCTCAATCTTTGACGGGAGTTACTGCTTCTTTTGCATCAACCAGTGACAAATCGGCGATCACTCTAACCACTTCAGACGGCAGGAATATCGTTATTGCGGATTTCAACAATACAGGTGCAACCAAAACGGCCGAAGTTACTGTCGGCGGAAACGCGGCAGTAACATTGACCGGCGCAGGAACGGATTCAACCACCATAACCGGCACTGTTGAAATATCTAGCACCGAGGGTCGAGTAACCGCCGGCAACTCAAATGCCGACGTATTTACTGCAACAGCAAGTGCTTTTAATTCTGTAGCCACAGCTAGTATTGCAACCTCAGCTGACGCGCAAACTGCAATCGCCACACTAGATGCAGCCTTAAATACCATTAACAGTGCACGAGGCGCACTAGGCGCGATTCAAAATCGTTTTTCTTCAACCATTACTAATTTGCAGACAACGTCAGAGAATTTGTCCGCCTCACGTAGCCGAATTCAGGATGCTGATTTTGCAACTGAAACGGCCAACATGACCCGTGGACAAATA
>JAJFJH010000099.1 GCA_021774155.1 Nitrosomonas sp. | reverse complement strand
ACTTGTTTTATTTACAGTGATTGGAGCAACTCAGAAAACAATACATGTACAAACCTTAATGGATAATGCTAAGCAACAATAACTTTTCGCCTCCAAATAATTTAAAGGATCACAAATTATGGTTTGTTATAACGAGTAATTATCGTTTCAAAAAAATAAATTTATCTCATAATCTACAAAACAACTAATAAAATTAGCGATGCCTTGCCTTAGCAGCACCCACTTAAAAGACTAAACAATTAATGAAAATCCTTCATGTTCTTGATCATTCTGTTCCACTCCACAGTGGCTACACTTTTCGTACTTTATCGATTCTCAGAGAGCAACGCGCATTAGGTTGGGAAACATTTCATCTAACGGGTTCTAAGCAAGGTAGCGGTGACACTTTAGAGGAACAGGTCGATGACATGCATTTCTACCGTACACCGATGGGGAGCAGTCGCTTATCGAAGTTACCTGTTCTTAATCAAATATTTGTTATCAATAGCTTGGCGAAGAAATTAAATAATATAGTTGAGGTTGTGAAACCGGATATTTTACATGCACATTCTCCTGTTTTAAATGCGCTGCCTGCGCTGCAAGTGGGTCGTAAATTTGGCATTCCGGTGGTTTATGAGATTCGTGCCTTTTGGGAGGATGCTGCGGTTGATCATGGCACCAGCCGTGAAGGCAGTCTGCGCTATCGCCTCACACGGGCGCTGGAAAGTTTTGCGATTAAGCGCGTGGATGCGGTGACGACAATTTGTGAGGGTTTAAAGAATGACATTCTTGCTCGTGGTGTCTCAGCCGACAAAGTAACGGTGATCCCCAATGCGGTCAATATTGAGAATTTTAGTGTGGGTGCGACACCGGACGCACAGCTCGCCCAAGAGTTAGGACTTAATGGCAAAAAAATATTGGGTTTCATTGGCTCATATTATGCGTATGAAGGCTTAAATATTCTGCTGGACGCGCTACCAAGAATGTTGGTTGAAAACACCAACGTACGCGTACTGCTAGTAGGTGGCGGCCCACAAGAAGATGCGCTAAAAGCACAGGCAATACAACTTAATATCACAGATAAAGTCACCTTCATTGGGCGTGTGCCACATGATCAAGTACAACGTTATTATAATTTGATTGATGTATTGGTTTACCCCCGTTTAAAAATGCGTCTCACCGACTTAGTTACGCCACTTAAACCATTGGAAGCTATGGCGCAGGGGCGCCTACTCGCTGCTTCCGATGTGGGTGGTCACCGAGAGCTTATCCAAGACAATAAAACCGGTACTCTTTTCAAGGCAAACGACGCCTCCTCACTCGCCGACAGTGTGTTGTCATTACTAAATTCACCTGAAAAATGGGATGCGCTACGACAACAAGGTCGTAGTTTTGTTGAAACAGAACGCAACTGGCCCGTTAGTGTGTCTCGCTATAAGAATGTTTATAGTCAGCTTCTTAATAAAGGTTCTTCATCTTGAATATCACTAATTTTCATATTGGCTTAGTAGGTCCGCTGCCACCCCCTTCAGGCGGAATGGCAAATCAGACAAGACAGCTGACGCAATTATTGCGCGACGAAGGCGTCACGGTTGAAGTCATACAAGTGAATAAACCTTACTTCCCTCAATGGGTGGGTCGGTTGAAAGGCATTAGAGCTATCTTTAGATTAATTGCATACATCGCTCAATTATGGCAAGTGGCCAATCACGTACAATTATTCCATGTCATGGCTAACTCAGGCTGGTCATGGCATTTGTTTGCTGCACCGGTGATTTGGATCGGCAAATTAAAAGGTGTGCCGGTCATTATCAATTATCGAGGCGGAGAAGCCGGAGCATTCTTTGACAAATCTTTTTTCTGGGTCAAGCCAAGCTTAGATCGCACCACTGAAATTATTGTACCGTCTGGTTTTCTGCAAGCCGTATTTAGCAAGCGCGGCTACACAACCCGCATCGTACCAAATATTATTGATTTGAGTCGTTTCTCTCCAAAAGAAGGCTCAGACCATTCATTACTGCAAAAAGATGTCATCAACATTCTGGCAACCCGAAATTTAGAGCCTATTTACGACAACGCAACTGTACTACGCGCCTTCAAGCTGGTTAAAGAGAAATTTTCAGCCACACATTTAATTATTGCCGGCTCAGGATTTGAAGAAGGATTTCTGAAAAAACTAGCCAAAGATTTAGACATAGAAGATAGTGTGACTTTCACAGGTCGAATTGACAATAAAGACATGCCGGCGTTATATCAAAACGCTGATATCATGGTCAATGGCAGCCTCGTAGATAATATGCCCATTTCCATACTTGAGGCGTTAGCTTGTGGAACACCAATAGTGAGTACTAACGTTGGAGGTATTCCGCAACTGGTAGAACACGAGAGAACAGCGTTATTGGTTGGTGCTAAAGATCATGTTGCCATGGCAGATGCTTTGTGCATACTCATTAGTGACAAGCCTAAACGAATAAAAATCAGAGAAAATGGTTTAGAATCAATTAATCAATATACTTGGTTTAATGTAAAGAATCGTTTATTACCGATCTACAATGAAATTGTAAAGTAGTTTGATAAAACATCTAAAATAGTTGATTAAATGAATTTATATACTAAGTTAGTTTCAGGTGTGCTGTTTCCGACCCAAGAGTACTTAAAAAAGCATAATACCGTTGCGATACGTAAACAGATGGAGATTTCTCAATGGTGGCCAGAAGACCAATTGAAAGAATTTCGACTAACAAGATTACGCGAGCTACTTACTCACGCACAAACGCATGTTCCTTACTATCGCCAATTATTTAACGAAATTGGGTTTAAGGCTGAAGCGGTCAATTCTTTAAATGATCTTGCATCACTCCCCTTTCTTGATAAGTCTAAAATACGCGCTGACACCGACGCATTAAAATCTGGCCGTGCTATCGGTCTGGCAAAATTTAATACGGGAGGATCAAGTGGTGAACCATTAATTTTTTATATAGGCAAACAACGTGTCAGTCATGACGTGGCGGCCAAATGGCGTGCCACACGTTGGTGGGATGTCGATATTGGCGACAAAGAAATTGTTGTGTGGGGTTCACCCATCGAACTGGGCGCACAAGATGACATACGTGGGCTACGCGACAAATTACTGCGCACCACATTACTAACAGCCTTTGAAATGTCGGCGCAAAAGCTGGAGCAATTCCTCGAAGTCATTCGTGCCACTCGCCCAAAAATGCTCTTCGGCTACCCATCGGCATTATCTTATATTGCCAACTACGCAGAAGAAAATGGGCAAGCAATGAATAATCTTGGTATTAAAGTCGCTTTTGTGACATCAGAGCGACTTTATGACAATCAACGCGAGAAAATCAGCCGAGTCTTTGGCTGCCCTGTTGCCAATGGCTATGGTGGCCGTGATGCGGGTTTTATCGCGCATGAATGTCCTGATGGTGGGATACACATCACTGCCGAAGACATTATCGTTGAAATCATCGACCCACAAGGTAATACTTTACCTGAAGGCGAAGCCGGAGAAATCACCGTCACACACTTAGCCACCAGTGATTTTCCATTCATTCGTTATCGCACGGGTGATGTCGGTGTGCTTGATGACAAGCAATGCAAATGTGGCAGGGGACTGCCCCTACTCAAAGAAATCCAAGGCCGCAGCACCGACTTTCTGGTTACACAAGACGGCACCGTCATGCATGGACTTGCACTCATTTACATTCTTCGCGATCTACCCCAAATCCGCACCTTCAAGATTGTTCAAGAATCTATCGACCTAACACGAGTATCTGTTGTTTCAGACAATCGCCTGACGCAACCACTTGTTGATCAAATTAGAAATAGTTTCAAAGAAAGACTGGGGCAAAACGTGGAAATAGTGATCGATGAGGTCACTGATATCGCACCAGAAAAATCCGGCAAATTTCGTTATGTCATTAGTAAGGTAGCGCTAAACTAATGGGTTCTTTTGGCTAAATAATTAGCCACAGAAACAAACTGCGCCACTGACAGGTTCTCAGCCCTCAGTCTTGGATCAATTTCAAGCACTTCAAAATCATTAGAGTTTAAATAATCGCATAATGTATTGCGTAGGGTTTTGCGTCGTTGTGAGAAAGCACTGATGACCACTTGTGAGAACAACTTCTCGTCTTCAGCAACCTGAGCAGGCTCTTTGATAGGGTGCATACGCACGATAGCTGATTCCACTTTTGGAATGGGATTAAATGATTCTGGCGGCACGATAAAGACTTGCTCCATTTCGAAACGATACTGCAACATGACAGTGAGACGACCATAATCAGATGTTGAAGGCGCAGCCACCATGCGCTCGACAACTTCTTTTTGCAGCATAAAATGCATATCTTTAATGTTTACGGCAAAGGTACTGAGATGAAATAGTATCGGAGTTGAAATATTGTAAGGCAGGTTGCCTACCACGCGTAGGTTGCTCCCTATCGAAGCAAAGTCGAATTTCAAAGCATCACTTGAGAAGATGGTTATTTTTTCTGGATCAAATGTCTGCTCTAACCGTTTTACGATATCGCGATCGAGTTCAATCACATCAAGATGGTCTAGTATTTGCAATAATGGTTTAGTTAACGCACCGAGTCCTGGGCCAATTTCCACCAGTTGATCATGCGGCTGCGGATTTATGGCACGAATAATATTTGCGATGACTTGCGTGTCAGTCAAAAAATTCTGACCGAATCGTTTACGTGGCGAATGACGCATCATTACTCAACCGGTGTAGTTGCTTTGATTTTGGCCAATTGAATGGCCATTTCGATGGCAGCCTTCAGGCTACTTGCCGATGCTTGTCCGGTTCCAGCCAAATCTAATGCTGTACCATGGTCGACTGAAGTCCGTATGATGGGTAAACCCAAGGTAACATTAACACCCCCCCCAAAACTCGCATGCTTTAATACGGGCAACCCTTGGTCATGATACATGGCGAAGATGCAATCATAATTTTTCAATTGTGACGGATTAAATAAGGTATCTGCGGGTAATGGCCCCAGTAAATTCATCCCCTCATCGCGCAGTTTATTCAAAACCGGAATAATAATGTCTATTTCTTCTTGCCCCATATGACCAGACTCACCTGCATGGGGGTTCAGTCCTGCGACAACAATGCGCGGTTTTTCAATGCCAAAACGCGTGATTAAATCATCGTGAA
This sequence comes from Nitrosomonas sp., assembly GCA_021774155.1. GTDB lineage: Bacteria > Pseudomonadota > Gammaproteobacteria > Burkholderiales > Nitrosomonadaceae > Nitrosomonas. The sequence goes on along the minus strand of JAJFJH010000099.1, from coordinate 980 downwards.
TAATGCGCAACTTATTTACCAGCCGATCATACGTGATGGCTGTGGCAACTGCTTTTAATGGCAAGTGAGTTGTCGCTAGTGTTACGCGCATATTGCCACCAACCAACATCATAACAACCTGGCTAGCTGTTAATTCCGCAAGAAACTCGGTGTGACCCGTAAATGCGATGCCCGCTTCATTAATGACGCCTTTGTGTACAGGCGCAGTAACCATGGCATCAAACACGCCTTTTTGACAGCCTTCAACCGCAGCTTTGAGTGTTTCTAGAACATAACTCGCGTTATTTGAATTAAGTGTACCGGGTTTTGCGGGCGATTTTAATGAGACATGGTGAACACACAGATGCCCGGCTTGAGGTTGCGTATTCATTGAATGCTGTGCATCAATTATCGATAACGGAAGCTGTAATACCTGCGCACGCTCACTTATTAATTCACGATCAGCAATGACAATGAGGTGACAAGGCAATACCTGTTGGGCAATTTGCACACATAAATCAGGGCCTATACCACTAGGCTCACCCGCTGTCAAAGCTAATGTTGGTAGATTATCTAAAGTCATGATGTCCTATAATCGATCCAATCAACTGTCTTCGAGGCGATATTCAACATACGCTTCATCACGCAGTCTGCGCTGCCATTCTTGAATCACAACATCAGCCTTACGCGCACGTATAGACTGTCGCGCCGCTTGGCGTTGGCTCTCTGTACTCACATCCTGAGTACGTCTTTTTATCACCTGAATCAAGTGCCAACCAAATGTACTTTGTACAGGTTCACTAGTTTCTCCAGGCTGCAATGAGTTCATAGCATTTTCAAAGCCTGGCACAGTGTCACCCGGAGAAAGCCAACCAAGATCACCCCCCGATGCCGCACTAGCATCATCAGAATGGAGCTTAGCTATTTCTTCAAAATCTGCGCCAGCTTCAATTCGTCCATGTAGCTCGGCGATACGCTGATGGGCGTCACTGTCTGAAGTC
>JAJFJH010000098.1 GCA_021774155.1 Nitrosomonas sp. | reverse complement strand
CCCTTCCATGGACAATAAACGGATTGCACCCCCCGCAAATTCGATAGCGTAACCAGTACCGCCAGCCGTACCAATCTCACCAATCACAGCCAGCGCAATATCCTTGGCCGTAATACCATAACCTAACTGACCCTCAACCAGTACCTGCATAGATTTCGCTTTTTTCATCAACAAACATTGGGTAGCAAGCACATGCTCCACCTCAGACGTGCCAATGCCAAAAGCCAAACAACCAAATGCGCCATGTGTACTGGTGTGCGAATCACCACAAACTACTGTCATACCCGGCAATGTTGCGCCTTGCTCTGGGCCAATCACATGAACAATACCCTGACGCAGGTCATTCATTTTGAATTCTGTAATGCCCAAGTCATCACAGTTTTGATCAAGCGTATCAACCTGCAGTCGTGACGTTGGATCACTAATGCCCTGACCACGATCGGTGGTGGGTACATTATGATCTGCAACCGCAAGAATGGAATCTACACGCCACGGCTTACGTCCAGCCATTCTTAAGCCTTCAAACGCTTGCGGACTGGTGACTTCATGTACCAAATGCCGATCAATATAAATTAACGCCATACTGTCAGAATCATCTGACTGCGTATGAACAAGATGTTGTTGCCAAAGTTTGTCGTATAACGTTTCTTTCATCCTAGCTCCCTGCAATGCGTGGGAATTATCCCATAAAGCAACCATAATATACAGATTGAACGTTGTAATTAACAAAAAGTAAACCACCGGCTTTGTTGGTGGACTATGGCAGTTTGACAATTCCTGGATTCATTCGAAGTCTTGCTTATCTGTGCACTGCCTAAATTTCAATAGATGAGAAAACAACCAATGAATGGATAAAGTTTAAGCCATACAGCATGGGATTGTAAGTATCATGTTAATGGATACCGAAGTATCGGAAGAAGAGTTTTTGTTAGGATTTGCGGCAGCATGCTGATCCGTTGCTAAAAGAGTTGGAATGTAGGGTGAGGAAGGCATCTAATGGCTCCTTGTGTCAGCTATAGTTGTCGCCTTTAATTTTCAATCAGAGGTATTTGACCAACAAAAACACAAACTAAACTTCATAAGAATTTTGCCGTTAAGCTGTAAAACTAAGGGAGCTTTTGCTATCTAAGGTATCAGTTCACCAGCATTGGAATTAAATATTAATCATTGCTACTTAGCTAGTTTATATAAAAATGAAGTTTATTCCTGGAGATTATAATGCCTGTCAAAAATTTAAAATTCTTAGTAGTAGATGACTTTTCTACTATGCGTAGAATTATTCGAAACCTTCTAAAGGAATTAGGTTTTGTCAATGTTGAAGAAGCGGAGGATGGTGCTATTGGTCTACGCAAGCTTCAAGACGGAAATTTTGACTTTGTCGTTTCTGATTGGAACATGCCCAACATGGACGGGTTAACAATGTTAAAGAATATTCGGGCAACTGAGACTTTAAAAAAAATACCTGTATTAATGGTCACTGCTGAAGCAAAGAAAGAGAACATTGTTGCAGCTGCTCAAGCTGGTGCCAGTGGTTACATTGTTAAACCTTTCACAGTAGCCACACTTGATGAGAAGTTAAACAAGATCTTCCAAAACATGGAAAGCAAGGCGTCTGCCTAACTCATTCAGCAACATCATCATAACAAACAACAGGTGACATTAAATGAATAACACGACTAGTTCTCTGGAACAACCGCAGTTATTAGACGAGCCAGCGACGGCAACCATAGAAGAATCGACGGAAGCTTCATTAACTACCCCAAGCATGGAAGAAACTATTACCGAGACTGCTATTGCTTCAACCGAAGTAACTGAAAGCGATGATGTAGGTCAAGCATTAGATGATCCGATGGCAACAACGGTTGAGGAATCTTGTGAGCCCTCATTAGCTGCCCCGACCATAGAAGAAGAAATGATTGTAGAAACCACTGTCTCAACAAAAGCGACAGAGACTACAGTTATCGATCAAGTTGGCCAACTAACACGTACATTGCATAATAGTTTACGCGAATTAGGCTACGATAAACGTTTGGCAGATATTTCCGCAGAGGTTCCCGAAGCACAGGACAAGCTCACTTATATCGCCTCAAAAGCTGAACAAGCTGCTGAACGCGTCCTTAGTGCAACAGAAATTGCTATGCCAATCCAGGACGAACTTTCATCTGAGTCAACGAATTTGTCTGAGCAATGGAAACAGGCACTTGAGTCACAAGAATCTTCTCCCGATGACGCAGAGAAATATAAAAATCTGATTATAAATACACTGACCTATCTAGATAGCGTACCAAAACAAACTAGCGCTACAAGCGCCCAGTTAATGGAGATTATGATGGCACAAGACTTCCAAGACTTAACGGGTCAAGTGGTATCAAAAGTGACCAGAATGGTCAAAGACTTGGAGTTTGAGTTGCTGCAGTTACTCGTTGCAAATGTACCAAAAGAAAAGAGGACAGGCATGGGTGAGGGACTGATGAATGGACCGGTAGTTAATCCAGAGAAACGTCAAGATGTGGTTTCAAATCAAGAACAAGTCGATGACTTGCTGGCAAGCATGGGTTTCTAAATTCTTTAAAAACACTACTACATTAGAATTACGTCGTAGTGTTCTTGAGAATAAGATTCCTCAACTTGGAGACTTATCGGTTTGGCGATAAAATCACCAAGTTGTGCAAGACTTTGTGATTCTTCATCAAGAAATAAATCAATTACTTGCTGAGAAGCAAGAATACGAAACTCATTAGCATCAAACTGGCGGGATTCACGTAGCAATTCTCTCAGAATTTCGTAACAAATGGTCTGTGCTGTTCTGATTTCTCCCCGTCCTTGGCAAGTAGGGCAAGACTCACACAAAATATGAGCCAGACTTTCACGGGTACGCTTCCGCGTCATCTCGACTAATCCCAACGTCGTAAACCCATTAACCGTCATACGTGTGCGATCTTTCGTTAATGCTTTATTGAATTCGGACAACACCGAATTCTTATGATCATCATTATCCATATCAATAAAATCAATAATGATGATACCCCCTAAATTACGCAAACGAAGTTGCCGCGCAATGACCTGCGCTGCTTCTAGGTTTGTTTTAAAAATAGTATCGTCAAAATTCCGTACACCAATGAATCCACCCGTGTTGACATCCATAGTCGTCAGCGCTTCGGTTTGATCAATGATCAAATAACCACCAGACTTAAGATCCACACGTTTAGCTAACGATTTTTCAATCTCATCCTCAACACCGTATAAGTCAAACAGTGGACGCTCGCCACTATAACGACCTAATCGTTCAACGATATTGGGCATGTAGCTTTTAGAAAATGACTCTAATTTCTGGTAATTCTCACGAGAATCTATCAAAATACGCGAAGTGTCATCATCGACAAAATCACGCAATACCCTGTGGCTTAGGTCTAAATCTTGATAAAGCATTGCTGGCGAAATCACAGTTAAAGATTTTCTCTGAATATCGTGCCATAATTTACGAAGATATTCGGTATCGGCCTGCAACTCACATTCTTCAGCAGCTTCAGCCATTGTCCGGATAATATAACCACCCGATTCTTCTGCGGGTAGAACGTGTTGCAGTTTCTCACGCAACAAATCTCGCTCACCATCATCTTCTATACGAAGAGAAATACCAATATGAGATTCCTGTGGGAGATAAACTAACATTCTCCCGGCTAAACTAATTTGTGTCGAAAGCCTCGCACCTTTGGTACCAATCGCATCCTTAATTACTTGAACCAAGATATTATTGCCTTCGTGCAATATTCTCTCTATAGGCTCAACTGTTTCCCCACTGCCATTTGGGCCCCATATATCAGCCACATGTAAAAAAGCCGCCCTATCAAGACCAATATCAATAAAAGCAGACTGCATACCTGGTAACACTCGACTCACGCGACCATTATAGATATTCCCAACAATACCGCAGTTACTTGATCGCTCTATATGCAGCTCCTGCGTTACACCTTGCTCCAATACAGCAATACGTGTTTCCTGGGGCGTTGTATTGACAAGAATTTCATTGCTCATAGAAAGACAAGTTAAATATTATTATTCTTTTGTGTGCTGACATCTTATGAAAATATTTTTATTCCAGACTCTTCTAATAATTGACTAGTTTCAAATAATGGCAATCCCATCACGCCACTATAACTCCCAGATATTTCGACAATAAAGGCTGCAGCAACGCCTTGTATCGCGTACGCACCAGCCATATCTAGCAATTTACCATCAGCAAGGCAAGCACGAATTTCTTGTTGACTTATTTCACGGAACCTTACTGAAGTTGTAGAAAGTCGTACCTGAATATTCTCCTCTATAATAATTGCAATGGCAGTCAAGACCTGGTGCGTTCTACCTGAAAGTGTTGACAACATTTCTTCTGCATGAGGAAGGCTTGATGGCTTACCAAATATACACCCGTCGATAGTCACAACGGTATCAGCTACCAACACAGGAAACAAGGGCAAGCTACGCTGCATTAGCCTATCCCATCCCTCCTCTGCTTTAGTATGCACAATTCGATAAACATAATCAGTTGGCGACTCGTTGGGCAATGGTGTTTCGTCAACGTCTACAGGACGAGAGAGTGTTTCTCGCATCAGTAATATCTTATAATTCACGCCAATTTGTTTTAATAGCTCTCTTCTACGAAGACTGCGTGATGCAAGATATATTCGGTTATCAATATGAATCATACTGAATATTACCTCTATATTTTAAACTAATTCAATATGTCAATTTTACAAGCGAAGTAGTATTTTAAAATCACAATAAAACAAGCTTTTACCCTAAACTTCTCATATCAAGCTACTATTCTCGATGATAAGGATGGCGCTTAATAATTGAGTTTGCGCGATATAATTGCTCAGCTAACACAACACGCACTAAACCGTGAGGAAGTGTCATGGCAGACAACGCCAGAATATATTTCGCTAATTTTTTGATATCTCCATGCAAACCATCAGAACCGCCAATAATAAACGCTGTATTTGTATTACCACCATCGCCCATCCAACCCTTTATACGCTCTGCCAAATTAATCGTTGACCATTGTTTACCGTTCTCATCCAACACCACTATCTGACAACCAGATGGCAATGCGGCCTTTATACGAAGACCCTCAGCAATCAATATTTGCTCAGTATTCCTTCCTGCGTTCCGTTTCTCAGGCTTAATGTTAATTAACTGAATACTTAATTCAGTTGGCATTCTTTTCGCATAATCATTAAAACCAGCATCAATCCAGGCTGGCATTTTATTACCAACAGCCACGACGTAAAGTTTCATAACTTTCAAGACATCATGCTTAGATAATGTGTACCTCTATTGAGACATGAACTATCATCCTCAAATACTAATCGACCATATTTTTCTTTAATGATTTAGCCTCCACCCATAACATTTCTAAATCATAGTAATCACGTACAGCCGGCAACATAATATGCACAATCACATCACCTAAATCAACAAGCAACCACTCCCCTGTTTCCTGCCCCTCCATGCTGAGCACTGTACCACCAGCAACTTTTACCTTTTCTTGTACATTATTGGCCAATGCTCTAGTCTGCCGATTGGAGCCGGCACTGGCAACAATCATATAGTCAAACAGAGCCACCTTTTCATCGATTTCCATTACAACAATATCGTATGCTTTGATTTCTTCCAACGCATCAACTGCAATTTTTACTAACTCTTTAGACTTCATTCTCTTCCTGAATACAAACGATTTGTCTTGATATACTCAAGCACAGCATCGGGTATTAAATATCGAACACTCTTATTTGTTGCAATAGATTCACGAATCGCCGTAGCAGAAATATCTTGTAATGTCGTCGGCGCAATAAAAATAAGGCCATGAGGTGATTTTTTAAGATCCCCAATTGACGACACCTGTCGGCTCACTAATGCTTCTGTTAATTCTTGCGGCATTTTATTATTTAACGTGGACAAGTAACCTGGACGACCTGCAACGATAATATGACACAATTCAAACATTTCATGCCAACGATGCCATTTAGTAAGATTTAAAAAAACATCGCTGCCCATAATAAAACATAATGCACACTCGCTTCCAAATTCCTTGCGGAACTCACGTAACATAACGACACTGTAACTCTCTCCATCACGACTCATCTCCCGCTTATCCAGCATGAATGTTTCATTATCCTGAATTGCTGCAGATAGCATTGCCACACGATGATCTTTTGAAGCAATAGGCGCATTACGTAAACGTGGTGATCCTGAAGGAATAAAATATAACTTGGAAAAACCGATTATTTCATTAAGCTCTTCTGCTATCCGCAAGTGACCAAAATGAATCGGATCAAAGGTTCCACCATAGATACCAATAAGAGAAAAATGTTCTTTAGACATTAAATTATACTACGTATCAACTAAAGCTTATGTTCACAACAAAGCCAAGCGCATGTCAGTCAACACATTAGCCAGATGCGTGGTAAAACGTGCGGCAGATGCACCATCAATAACCCGGTGATCATATGATAGTGACAAAGGAAGCATCAAACGCGGAACAAATTGATTGTCTCTATAAACCGGCTGGACATTAGCGCGTGAAAGACCCAGGATGGCGACTTCTGGTGCATTAATAATCGGCGTAAAGGCCGTTCCACCGATACCCCCTAAGCTAGAAACCGTAAAACTAGCTCCTTGCATGTCGGTGGGCTTTAACTTCCCTTCTCTTGCCAAAATGGAAAGGCGGCTCAATTCTTTAGCAATGAGAATAACACCTTTCTGATCAACATCTTTAATGACAGGCACCACCAACCCTTGTGGCGTATCAACGGCAAACCCCAAATGAAAATAATGCTTCATCACGAGATTAACCTCATTGCCATTATTATCCAAAGAAGCATTAAAAGTGGGAAATTCTTTTAACGTTGCAGTTAGGGCTTTCATTAAAAATGCTAAAAGTGTGAGCTTTACATTATCTTTATCAGTCGATTTGTTTGACTCTTTTCGCAAGGCTTCCAAATCCGTAATATCCGCCACATCAAACTGTGTAACATGAGGAATCATTACCCAGTTACGGTGTAAATTTGCCCCCGTAATCTGCTGTATACGTGATAACGATTTGAGTTTTATAGGGCCAAATTTAGCAAAATCAACCTGCGGCCAAGGCAATAAGTTTAGTGTTGCGCCAAACCCATCATTACCCTGTGATTTTGACAATTCCGCTTTTACAAATGCTTGAACATCTTCTTTAAGAATCCGTTGTTTCAAGCCACTACCTGTTACAAGACCTAGGTTTACACCCAATTCACGTGCAAAACGCCTAACCGAAGGACCTGCATGCGCCTTAGGTGAAGATACAAAGCTCTCCGACAATGATTTCTCAATTCTTTCAACAACAGCTTTCTTAGGATCAACAACAGACTCGACAACAACCTCGCCACTTTCTTCAGCCTTATCCAACACCACAGGAGCATCTGTCACAGCATTCTCTGCTCTATCAGCCGCCTCAATTGACAAAATTAATGCGCCTTCAGAAACCTTATCCCCCGGTTTAACGTTAATTTCTTTGATAACGCCAGTAAAAGGTGCGGGTATTTCTATCGTTGCCTTATCTGATTCCAAAGAAATCAATGGATCCTCAGACTTAACCTGATCGCCCGTCTTCACCAGCACTTCAATAACAGGCACATCTTTGAAGTCACCAATATCTGGAATCAATACCTGCTTAATTTCAACCACACATTATCCTTAAATCACATTGATACAAGTAGAATATACGCTGTGTATTCAACAACTAAAATTAAAGTGTCACCGGATCAGCCTTATCTGGATCAATACCAAACTTATCAATAGCCTGAGCCACTTGTTTTGTCGTCACTTTTCCTTCTTCAGCTAGCGCCTTTAGCACCGCAACGGTGATATAGTAACGATCCACTTCAAAAAAATTACGTAATTTTTCTCGCGTATCAGAGCGCCCAAACCCATCAGTCCCAAGTACACGGTAACAGCCATGGACAAACTCACGAATCTGATCCGCATAAATCTTCATATAGTCAGTTGCAGCCACAAAAGGACCTTCCCGACCTTTAAAACATTTTTCCACATGGGAAAACTTAGCTTTTTTAGTGGGATTCAACATATTCCAACGCGCCACGCTTAACGCTTCACGTCGTAGCTCATTAAAACTAGGTACACTCCAAATATCCGCATTAATTTTAAATTCCTTTTTTAAAATATCCGCTGCAGCTATCACTTCACGCAAAATAGTACCAGAACCTAAAAGCTGCACACGCGGCTCTTTCCCTCGTTTACTACTTTCACTAAGCAAATACATACCTTTCAAAATGTCCTGCTCTACTCCTTTTGGCATTTCTGGCTGTGAATAGTTTTCGTTCATTACCGTGATGTAGTAATAAACATCCTCCTGTTCCTGATACATACGACGCAAACCATCTTGCACAATGACGGCCAATTCATATGAGAACGTTGGGTCATAGGAAACGCAATTAGGGATGGTCGAAGCCACAATATGACTGTGGCCATCTTCATGTTGCAAACCTTCACCATTGAGTGTAGTTCGCCCGGCCGTACCACCCAACAAAAAGCCACGACAACGCATATCACCGGCTGCCCAAGCTAAATCACCAATGCGTTGAAAACCAAACATAGAGTAGAAAATAAAAAAAGGAATCATTTGTACACCATGTGTACTATAGGACGTTGCCGCAGCAATCCACGACGACATGGCACCTGCCTCATTGATACCTTCTTGTAGAATCTGTCCGCTTTTGTCTTCCTTATAATACATCAGCTGTTCAGCATCTTGCGGCGTATAAAGTTGTCCAACAGACGACCAAATACCCAATTGCCGGAACATACCTTCCATACCAAACGTACGAGATTCATCGGCAACAATGGGTACGACATGTTTACCCAACTCTTTATCCTTGACCAGAATATTGAGAATACGTACAAATGCCATGGTCGTAGAAGACTCACGTCCATCACCACTGGCTTTCAATATAGACTCAAAAGCCGATAACGCGGGAATTTTTAGCGCCTCTGCTTTCTTCTTACGATGATGAAGAAAGCCGCCGAGCGCCTGACGCTGCGCTTGCATATAAATATACTCAGGTGAATCTTTAGCCAGTGTTAAGTAAGGTACGTCATCAATGACGTCATCAGATATTTCCAGACCAAAGCGATTACGAAATGCCTTTAATGAAGTTGTTCCCATTTTTTTCTGCTGATGAGTAATATTTTGCGCCTCACCCGCTTCACCCATACCATAGCCTTTAATGGTTTTGGCAAGTATCACGGTGGGTTGCCCTGTGTGCTTTAGGGCTGAAGCATAAGCCGCATAAACTTTATGTGGATCATGCCCGCCACGGTTTAAACGCCAAATATCATCATCAGACATATTCGCAACCATTTCCAATAACTCTGGATACTTTCCAAAGAAATGTTTACGTACGTAGGCGCCATCTTTAGATTTAATGGTTTGATATTCACCATCAACACATTCCATCATGCGCTGTTGTAATAATCCTTTGGTATCTTTAGCGAGCAAAGGATCCCAATATGAACCCCATATGACCTTGATAACATTCCAACCTGCACCACGAAAATGACTTTCCAGTTCCTGGATAATCTTACCGTTGCCGCGTACCGGCCCATCAAGTCGTTGCAAGTTACAGTTAATAACAAAAATTAGATTATCGAGTTTTTCACGTGGTGCCAGTGATATCGCGCCCAGCGACTCAGGCTCATCCATTTCGCCATCACCCATAAACGCCCAAACCTTACGTCCATCGGTGTTAACCAACCCACGGCCACCTAGGTATTTCATAAAGCGAGCCTGATAGATTGCCATGAGTGGCCCTAACCCCATTGAAACGGTAGGAAACTGCCAGAAATCAGGCATTAACCATGGGTGAGGATAAGAAGAAAGTCCCTCACCATCCGCCTCTTGACGAAATTTATCGAGCTGCTCTTCTGTCAACTCTCCCAGCAAAAATGCATAAGCATAAATACCCGGCGCGGAGTGACCCTGTGTATAGACCAAATCTCCGCCATGATCCTCGCTGGCATTATGCCAAAAATGATTATAACCAACGTCATAAAGTGTCGCCGCCGAAGCAAAAGACGCGATATGACCACCGACATTAGTATCTTTATTAGCACGCAACACCATCGCCATAGCATTCCAGCGAACATAAGCACGAATACGTTGCTCTATCGCATGATTACCGGGTGAACTCTCTTCTTTACCCGTTGGTATTGTATTGATATAAGCGGTATTCGCACTATAGGGGAGATAGGCGCCGGAGCGACGTGCTTTTTCTACCAGCTGTTCCAATAAAAAATGCGCCCGTTCTGCACCTTCATTTAACAATACGGACTCAAGCGCATCTAACCATTCCTGCGTTTCTTGTGGATCTATATCGGGTAATGATTTCATACGTTATCGTTTATTTATTATGAAGTTACATTTAATGATGACTAAGTATCAGCTACCAGCTCGCGTTCGTTCAGTTGCCTCTATGGTATTGCTCAGCAACATGGTAATAGTCATCGGTCCAACGCCACCGGGGACAGGGGTAATATAACCAGCTTTTTCTTTAACCGACTCAAAATCCACATCACCAGCAAGCTTGCCATTTGGCAACCGATTAATACCAACATCAATAATAGTCGCACCGGCCTTAACCATATCAGCAGTAATTAAGCCCGGCCTTCCCGTCGCAACAACAAGAATGTCAGCATTTCTGGTGTGCGCAGCTAGGTCCTTTGTTTTTGAGGTACAGATTGTGACCGTCGCCCCCTTTTCCAGCAGCATTAGCGACATAGGTTTGCCAACAATATTACTACGACCGACGATAACCGCCTGCTGACCTTCAATTTGAATGCCATGTTTGTCAAGCATGACCAATATTCCATAAGGTGTGCAAGGTAAGAGCGCGGCATTCCCCGAAACCAAAGCACCGACATTATAAAGATGAAAGCTATCAACATCTTTTTCAATAGCAATGGATGTAGTAACTTTGTTACTATCAAAATGCGCTGGCAACGGCAATTGCACGAGTATCCCATGAATCTGCGGATTCTCGTTCAAATCTTGAATACATGCTAGCACTTCATCTTGGCCAACACTGCTTGGGAAACGATGAACTTCTGAATGAATACAAACTTTTCGGCAAGCTTTTACTTTGTAATTCACATAAATATTTGATGCAGGATCATCGCCGACAATGATAACCGCTAACCCAGGGCGCATCCCTCGTTCAATCAAGCTTTCGGCTCGTGTCTTCAGCGCAGAACGAACTTCCTGCGCGATTAACTTACCATTGATGATTTCAGCGCTCATAATTTCTGACCGCACAATAAATATTGTGTATTAACACGAACAAACAATCTTTCCTTTAAGCTTATTGCTTTGCTTTTTTCATTTTAGATTTGAAAATTATCAGGCCAACCAAGAAAGTTGGGACAACAAAAACAGCTGCTGAAACAAGGCCTGCCGCCAAGATGGAAAGCGCGCTATTTCCGGGTAGAAATAATGTTACAAACCAAACAGCACAAAAAAACATCACTAAACCACCGTAAATCATCGTTTTCTTAATACGCTCAAATAGTCGCCAAAAATCACCTGACACTTGATAGTCATTAACATAATCATTAAATAACTCAACCAAGCTATCATCATCAGGCTCTGACAAATAACCCATTTCCACTGCATGCGCATTGTTACCACCTTCAACTCTAGACATTTTCTCTATAAGTTCAATTTGTTTTTGAGCTTTCTTTTCCTGCATACCATCACTTCTAAGCATTGAGTGTATCGCAGAAAAAGCATGGCTACGTCCATTCTTTGGGTCATCCAGCTTTTCTGCAAACTTCCAAATTGCGCCAAACAGATATAGGTGAATAGTCAATTCCTGGAATTGTGGTGCGAAGTCATACTCTTTTTCTTTGATCAGAACAAGCTGCGCATCCATTACTTCCCTGCCATATTGAACACATGCTTCATCAGTTGATAACGCCAGCTCTTCACTTACCTCGCTTTCTAATTTGTTACTTACTTCTACGTCGGTATCTTTCTTTTTCTCATCCATTGTCACAACCCTTTCTTGTGCGATATTTATTAATGCTAAATCAAATAATAGACCATTATATACCGGCTAACGATTCCTAGAAAAAGAATGCGCTTTATAGAAAACCCCGACCCATTTATGAACTGATATCTCACCATTAGTTTGGCAAAACACTCATCGCTTTTCTTTCGAACATAACTTCAAATTCCTAAACGTTTCCAAATTGCCATTGTCAGCTTAGCCGTATTCATTGTGTAGAAATGTAATCCGGGCGCACCCGCTTTGAGCAAGCGTTCACAAAGATCCGTCACCACATCAAGCCCAAACGCCTGGATTGATTCAGTGTCATCACCATAGCCTTCCATTTTTTTTCTAATCCAACGTGGAATATCTGCACCACAGGCATCAGAAAATCGCACGAGTTGTGAAAATTTATTAATGGGCATAATGCCTGGCACAATGGGAAGGCTTATTCCCGCCGCTTCACATGAAGCGACATAATTAAAATAAGCATCCGCATTATAAAAATACTGAGTAATAGCAGAATCTGCGCCCGCTGCCACTTTACGCTTGAAATTACTTATCTCCTCGTTTGCAGAGCGAGATTGTGGATGATACTCTGGGTAAGAGGCCACTTCAATATGAAACGTGTTATCAAATTCCTTGCGAATAAAAGCAACCAATTCATTGGCATAACGAAACTCACCAGCTCGCGCCATGCCTGACGGCAGGTCACCCCGTAACGCCACAATATGTTGAATACCGCTGTCACGATATTTCTCTAATATAGCGCGAATATTCTGCTCAGTGGAACCAATACAAGAAAGGTGTGGTGCTGCTGCATGTCCTTCTCGCTGGATCTCTAGTACAGTCTCTAGCGTATGGTCACGGGTAGACCCACCGGCTCCAAAAGTGACTGAAAAATATTTTGGATTTAGCAGCGCAAGTTTTTTTCGGGTTTCACGAAGCCTCTCAACACCCTGTAGGGTTTGTGGCGGAAATAACTCGAGACTAAAGGTAGGTAAAAATTCTTTTTGTGATTTCATCATTTACTAAAATAGAAATCCTAGAGTGCCATAGATCCCTTTAGTTCTTCATGCAAATTTGGCAAAATTCACATAAACACAATGACCAACATGAGTCACTCACCAACTTCATTAAATCAGGCTCACGAAATCATCAATACTTTTAGGGAAAAATAAATAGAAGGAGCAACATTAAACTTAAACTGTTGCTCCTTCATAGCCCAATCAATACCAGTAATACTTAATACCGATACATTTCTGGCTTGTAAGGACCATTTTTATCCAGATGGAGATACTTCGCTTGCTCATCCGTTAATTCAGTGAGTTGAACGCCTAGTTTTCCGATATGCAGACGTGCAACTTTCTCATCCAAATGTTTAGGCAACACATAAACATTCTTTTCATAGTTATCACCACGCTGCCAAAGTTCCATTTGGGCGAGCACTTGGTTGGTAAAAGAACTGGACATCACAAATGATGGATGACCGGTTGCACAACCCAAATTAACCAGTCTGCCTTGCGCCAAGACAATAATCCTCTTTCCATCAGGGAAAATAACATGATCAACTTGTGGTTTAATATTCTCCCACTGATATTTCTGAACGGATGCAATGTCAATTTCAGAATCAAAATGACCAATATTGCAAACAATGGCTTCATTCTTCATTTTGATCATATGATCATGTGCGATCACACGTAAATTACCTGTCGCTGTCACAAAAATATCAACTTGGTCACAAACCTCTTCCATGGTAACGACGCGATAACCTTCCATTGCTGCTTGTAGTGCACAGATCGGGTCTATTTCTGTAATCCAAACGGTCGCGCCTAAACCACGTAATGATTGAGCACAACCTTTACCCACATCACCATAACCGCAAATCAACGCAACCTTACCCGCGATCATCACATCCGTTGCACGCTTGATACCGTCAACTAATGACTCGCGACAACCATAAAGATTATCGAATTTAGATTTAGTGACTGAATCGTTGACATTAAATGCAGGGAATGGCAATTCACCATCTTTTTGCATTTCATACAAGCGGTGGACACCCGTAGTTGTTTCTTCGGTCACACCCTGAATACAAACAAGATTCTTGGAGTACCAATCAGGATGTACCGCCAGCTTCTTTTTAATTGAAGCAAATAATGCGACTTCTTCTTCGTTGGTTGGATTACCAATAACAGACAGATCTTTTTCTGCTTTAGCGCCAAGAATTAACAGTAACGTAGCATCGCCACCATCATCTAGGATCATGTTCGAATTACTTCCTGGCCAATCAAAGATTTCGTGTGCATATTCCCAATAATCATCTAGAGACTCACCCTTATAGGCGAATACGGGGATATTTTTGGCTGCAATAGCTGCGGCGGCATGATCTTGTGTCGAGAAAATATTGCATGAAGCCCAACGGACTTCAGCACCCAAAGCAACTAACGTTTCAATGAGTACCGCTGTTTGAATGGTCATATGCAGGGAACCTGCAATGCGCGCACCAGCCAACGGCTTGGAATCGCCATATTCTTCACGTAATGCCATCAAACCAGGCATTTCGGTCTCGGCGATGACAATCTCTTTTTGCCCCCACTCAGCCAAGGACATATCAGCAACTTTGTAGTCTGTAAAATTAGGATCTCTAGCGTTCATTTATTCTCTCCAATAACTTCAAAGCGCGGTTGTTACAATACCTGGCATGCCGAGCCTAACGGAATGAACCGCTGCAGCGCTCCTCAGCATGCAAGGATAATGCTCCATTAATTATTTAATACTTTAGATACCGGCGTCAGCACGAAGTTGCTCGGCCTTGTCAGTCGCTTCCCAGGTGAAATCAGCCTCATCTCTACCAAAGTGTCCATGAGCGGCTGTTTGCTGATAAATCGGACGTAACAAATTTAGCGTATGGATAATCGCACGAGGGCGTAAATCAAAATGCTTTTCAATCAACTGAATGATTTTTTCATCAGAGATTTTTCCTGTGCCGTATGTCTCAACCATCATTGAAACCGGACGCGCCACACCAATCGCATAAGCCACCTGAACTTCACATTTGCTAGCAATACCTGCAGCCACAATATTTTTAGCCACGTATCTTCCCGCATAAGCAGCAGAGCGATCTACTTTGGATGGGTCCTTACCAGAAAAAGCACCACCGCCATGGTGTGCTGTTCCGCCATAAGTATCGACAATAATTTTACGACCTGTTAAACCACAATCCCCCATTGGCCCACCGACCACAAAACGACCGGTTGGATTTACCAGATATTTAGTGTCTGCATTTAACATTTCAGTCGGAAGTATCGGCTTGATAATTTCTTCGATAACCGCATCAGTCAGATCCTTATGCGAAACATCAGGATCATGTTGCGTAGAAATCACTACCGTATCAATCCGTTGCGGCTTTCCATCTTGATAGTGTACAGACACCTGCGATTTTGCATCTGGACGTAACCAAGGCAAACGCCCAGTTTTTCTTAATTGCGCTTGTTTTTCAACCAACCGATGCGCATAAAAAATAGGCATTGGCATTAATTGCGGCGTTTCATCACACGCATACCCAAACATCAAGCCTTGATCACCCGCTCCTTGGTCCATTTCTTCTTGGCGGTCAACGCCTTGAGCAATATCCGGCGATTGTTTATTAAACGCGGTTAGAACCGCACACGTTTTTGCATCAAAACCAACATCAGAACTGGTATAGCCAATTCGCTCAACTGTTTCACGCGCAATAACATTGTAATCAATCGTTGCATGAGTGGTAATTTCACCGGACAAAACGATCAACCCAGTACTACATAAAGTCTCACACGCTACACGGGCATTAGGATCCTGGGCTAAAATTGCGTCCAGCACGGCATCTGAAATTTGATCTGACACCTTATCTGGATGACCCTCTGAAACTGATTCGGACGTAAACAGGTACTCACTCATATTTTAGTCAACTGTATTGTTTATAAAGCGCGCAGTATAACAAATTTCACCTAATTTAAGAAATCCTCACTGCAACAAAATCATCTATTATCATTACAGTTCAATAAATTATGTTTAATTTAAATAAAAAAAATCGCTTTATTTTCTCTGGCCTTAGTGGTTTGCGGCAGGCCGATGGCACCAGATTCACCTGATGTAATCAGTTATGGCCAAACAATTAAGCTGGATCATAATGTACCTGAAGAACATCAATAATAATATTGATGAAGTTAGCTACCAAGTTTCAAACTGTATTTGAAGTTGTTAGCACTGAAACGCTGATCAGGCAAGCAACAAACCACGCCACAATGCTTTACAATGACTTGCTTAGGTTCTTCTCTCCACACCTACTTCTTTCTGAACGACTCTCTTGAAGCGCAAATTCTGTATAATTTTAGATTCAGCACCACTATCTCTTAGTTAAACCCAACTATGCCATCTGCGTTACCGCTCACATTAGACGACACGAATCTAATCACTGCGTTAGCCAATACGATATGGCACAAGCATTATCGGAGCATCATTTCAACGGAGCAAATTGAATACATGCTCAATCAACGATATCATCCAACCTTGATCAGAGAACAAATATTAAGTCATAACATCTGGTGGAAAAAACTGGTATTGAATAAAAAAATTATAGGATTTTCATGCTGCGTAATTACTGACCATCCCAAGGAACTCAAACTTGACAAGCTGTATTTGCACCCACACCATCAAGGTAAAGGTTATGGCGCGATCTTAGTAGATGATATAAAACAGTTCATGCACCACCATGCTTTTGAAAAACTCATCCTAACAGTTAATAAAAAAAATACGTCAGCAATTGCCGCCTATCTTCACTATGGCTTCAAAAAAAATAATGATATTGTTACGGACATCGGCAATGGCTTTGTCATGGACGATTACCTCATGACAATGACCATCAAATAACTTATTTTTTCTAACATGAAACTAAAGTTCACCAAAATGCACGGATTGGGCAATGATTTTGTTGTGTTTGATGCCATCCACCAATCCGTTTCACTAAGCGCAGACCAACTGCGTTTTATTGCAGATCGTCACTTTGGGATAGGTTGCGACCAAATTTTACTGGTTGAAAATACCTCAGAGAACGCTGATTTTCGTTATCGAATTTTTAATGCGGATGGCGGCGAAGTTGAACAATGCGGCAATGGCGCACGCTGTTTTGTTCGCTATGTGCATGACCATCATTTAACCGATAAAACTGAAATTCGCGTTGAAACATTGAGTGGATTAATCACACCCAAGTTGGAAAACAATGGTGAAGTAACCGTCAACATGGGTATACCAGAATTTGAGCCGACACAAATCCCTTTTATCGCTGACCAACGTAAAGCCACCTATTCGCTAGATATCAACAACCAGTCAGTTGAAATTAACGTCATTTCCATGGGCAACCCTCACGCAGTCCGTCTTGTTGAAGACATCGACCAAGCCCCAGTACAAAGTGAAGGTGCTTTAATTGAATGCCACCCGCGCTTCCCAAACCGGGTCAACGTTGGGTACATGCAAATCATTGATCACCACAACATTAAACTACGCGTCTTTGAACGCGGTAGCGGTGAAACACTGGCCTGTGGGACAGGCGCTTGTGCTGCGGCTGTTGTAGGAATCAGTAAAAACATGTTAGCGCAAAGCGTAAAAGTCCATACACGTGGCGGCGATTTGTTAATATGCTGGGAAGGTGGCAATCAACCCGTATGGATGACCGGCCCGGCTAAAACCGTTTTTGAGGGCGAAATAAACTTGTAATTAAACAAAGGAAGCCACATGAAAGCAGATGATGTCGTGCAGTATCTACAAGATAATCCACAATTTTTTTATGAACATGCAGATGTATTAGCAAACATTCAGACACCTAACGCCGAAAACGCCGACAAGGTCATCTCTTTTAGCGACCGTCAAATCGCGACGCTAAGAAACAAGAACCTTAAATTACAAGACAAATTACTGGAGCTTATTAGTTTTGGCGAAAGAAATGACGATATCAGTACAAAAATGCACCGCATTGCATTGGCATTATTAACCTGCACCAACCTTGATGATGTCTTACACAAAGTAAAATTTAATTTGTGTGAAGATTTTTCTGTCCCCCACATTGCCATTCGCCTATGGGGCATCTCCGACAATGAAGGCAACTCAGAACAACCTGAATTCACAGCGACCAACAAAGACATTCACACCATTGCTGAAAACTTAACACAACCATACTGTGGCCCACATGTCGCCGATGAAATTAAAGACTGGTTTGGAGAAGATGCCGCCCACTTACAATCATTTTCAACCGTCACGCTACGCACCACCGAAACCATCGGCATGTTAATTTTAGCCAGCCCTGAAGCACAGCGCTTTAACCCGGAAATGGAAACACTCCACCTGAAACGCTTGGGTGAACTCGTCAGCACTACATTGACACGCTATATCAGTTAATTCAGAAAATGAGTGACACGCCGACTTCTCTCGCCACAGCTTACCTGGCTCACCTAAAAAACGAGCGTCGGTTGTCACCACTCACTTGCAAAAGCTACGCAAGTGATATCGCCATACTGTTTAAATATCAACAACAAACACCACTTGAAGAACTCCATTCCAATCAAATTAGGCATTTTATCGCCCGTCTTCATGGCGGCGGGCTATCCGGCAGAAGCTTAGCGCGACTGCTCTCTGCATGGCGTGGATTTTATCATTATTTAATCCGCTCACATGGCTACACCCATAACCCCTGCATCGACATCCGCGCACCTAAATCATCTTCAAAGCTGCCCAACGCACTGTCACCTGATGAAACCGTGCAATTACTTTCTTTTTCAGCAGACAACTTCATCAATGCACGTGACAGCGCCATGTTTGAATTATTCTATTCATCGGGTTTACGATTAGCAGAACTTGCCAGCCTAGAACCAGTAGCCGTTGACCTTAATGAGGGCACCATACGCGTCACCGGCAAAGGCAACAAAACCAGAATTGTCCCCGTTGGCAGCAAAGCCACGCAAGCCATACTGACTTGGCTAAAACAACGCAACACATTGATTAAGAATGATGTATCCGCCCTCTTCATCTCCAAATATGGCCAAGCCATCAGCGCACGAACCATCAGTCATCGTTTAAAAGTTCGCACCATGCAGCAAGGGATTAATCGCAATGTTCACCCGCATGTGCTGCGCCATTCATTTGCATCACATTTATTACAATCCAGCGGTGATTTACGCGCCGTACAAGAAATGCTTGGCCACGCCAACATCAGCACAACCCAAGTCTATACACACCTTGATTTTCAGCACTTATCAAAAGTCTATGACACAACACACCCACGCGCCAAACTAAAGAACAAAACTAAGAAATAACAAGATAAACACGCATCGGCAGCAGCTTAACGTTATAATTTGCTTTTTTATAACGAACACACAAGCTAATCACATGACCACAATAGTTTCTGCACGACGTGGCAAACAAGTCTCACTCGGTGGCGACGGCCAAGTTAC
>JAJFJH010000097.1 GCA_021774155.1 Nitrosomonas sp. | reverse complement strand
GCCCAACCTTGTAGTGATACCAGGTCAACGGCTTTAAGGTCAATATTTAAATCGGTGGCTAAAGGTGCCCATGCCAAAGAACCTTCAGTATTAATGCTGCCATGTTCGTTGACCGTGGCTTGTAATACTAAGTTAACAGGTGTGGCGCCACTTAAATCAATGTTGTTTAGCGTTAAGTCTAGCGAATTAATCGTCATTGGCGCTACTTTTGTAAGCGTGACATCCTCAAAACGTAACGAAGCATTCGTTAATTGAAAACGTTTGATTTGTGTTTCCCATCCCTCTTCGCTTGCTGCGACTTGTTCATCAGTATCTTCCTCTGGGGCAGAAGCAGTAGCGGTTTCTTCCGAATCGGTTATGGTTTTAGCCTCAGTCAACGCTTGGGCACGCGCTTCATCAGAAGGTTTGTGGCCTGGTGTTGGGATGCGCGTTTCACCCGTGTATTCGTCTGTGTCGCCTGCATCATCCATATCACCCGTGTAGGGTGCAAAAAGCCGCATTAAATCAAGTTCTCCGTCGACTTCCCGGCGGATGGCAGTATTAAAACCGTCAAGTGTAATTTCGTTCAAAACAATCTGTTGTTGATTAAGGTCAATGACGGCATCGTTGACTGTTAATTTTGGTAGCGAAAGCACGGGATCAGTTTCGCCTTGACGGGTTAAAGCGACATTGTCTAGTGCCAAAGTTAATTCAGATAGCGCTTGGTTGGTTAGATTGACATCAACATCAAGTCGTTCCAGTGTGGCGTGGTAAGGTTCTTTTACTGCGCTATTATCAATTCCTAATTGACGTAATGCTACCTTTCCCACGAGAGATATCTCTTGAGACTCATCTGATGATTGTGAGAAAACAATTTCTAAATCACTGTCAAATTTGCCAGAAAGCAGACTAATCTTAGTCGGAAAGGGTAGATATTTTTTGATATTGGTTAAGTCAATATCGGTCAGCTTAAGATCAAGCGTTGCTTCACGCTTATCGGTAAAGGGCCGGATATTACCGTCTAGAGACAGTGGTGCGCCATTAACTTTAGCGCTGAAATGCGGTTCAACCCATGCTTCTTGAGCGCTTTTGAGATTGGCGACAAAAGGAATGCCCAGATTAATATCGGAAATTAATTGATGACTTTGTTTAAACTGATCAATCAGTTCAAGTTGGCCGCCTTCAATAACGATATTGCTAATAGAGAATAAGGTTTCGCCGGTATCCTCAACCTCTTCATCGTCTTGCGAGAATTTCTCAATTAAATCAGAAATATTAAATTTTTCTTCAGTTTCACGAACGAGACGAACCGCTGGTTTAGTCAAGGTTATGGCTCTTACGACTGGTGCGCGGTGAACAACTGAATTGATGCTAATGTCAACATAGAGCCTGTCGAAAGAAAGAAAGACATCATCTGTATCGGAAGTCTTTTCTCCGACACGGAAGCCATTGACAGCTAACTCCATTGAGTAAGGCTTAATTTCAACGGATTGTACAGTTACCGGGCGGCTTAGCGTTTCGGATAACTTTATTTCAAGCTGAGATTTGGCAAAACCCGGTAGCCAAAAATAGCCAAGCAAGCCAAATAAGACAATGAGGGTCGCTACAACGCCGAGACTGATTTTTAGACGTTTATACTTAACAAAACGATTCGATTCGGTCGTTGGTGTCATGGCGATATCCTTTTAGGTTATTGCAGTGATTAGGAAATCACCGATCAATTCATAAAGCTGGCTCAGTTCTGAATTGATCGGTGGTTCCTCTGGAGGTATTTGATTACCTTCTTATAAGTACTAATAGTGTGATGATTCTTCCTGGAGACCTATTAACTCAACATCAAAAATCAACGTGGCATTCGGTGGAATAATATTACCCGCACCCTGTGCGCCATAGCCCATTGATGGCGGAATAATTAATGTGCGATGACCGCCTACCTTCATACCCAATACACCTTGATCCCAACCTTTGATGACTCGACCAGAACCCAACAAAAAGGAAAAGTGGCTATCGCGATCACGTGAGCTATCAAACTTTCTGCCTTTGTTATCCGTTGCGTTTTCATCGTACATCCAGCCGGTATAATGCACGTTGACTGTTTTGCCAACAATAGCTTCTGGCCCTGTACCAACGGTTGTGTCAATCTTTTGAAATTGGCTATCTACCGCTGAATGAGCGGGTGATCCATGTTCTTTATATGCAAATGCCGCTTGGGGGAGCAAGATGAACGCTGTAATAATAGCTAAAATGAGCAAAAACTTTGTTTTATACATAGTTACCTCAGAAAAAATAAACTTAATAATTTTAAACACAAACTCTCAGGTATTATACCCGGTCTGATCTTTACGTCATTACAGTTAAGTTAACATGGCGTAGCAAAGGTAATCGATAAGGTAAAAGTATGTGATGGTATGCAATTCTATGGATTGACAAGATTGTCTGCCTATAAGAACGATGCAAAGTGATATAAAAGAACAAGTAAATAACGAACAAGACATCAGCCTGCTACGTCTACATGACTCTCGTTTTGTGCGTGTGTGTTATATAACTGTGGGCATTACAGCATTGATACTGGGTGCGCTGGGAGCTGTGCTGCCAATATTGCCAACGGTGCCCTTTGTGCTACTGGCTGCCGCTTGTTTTGCGCGTAGTTCAGAACGTTTCCATGGTAAATTATTAGCCAATCGTATTGCTGGGCCAATTATCCGTGAATGGTGTCTGCATCGCAGTATGCCGCGCCGTGCTAAGCGTTGGGCTTACGGGGTAATGGCTTTGTCGTTTGGCATTTCCATTTTAATAGTGCCTGCTGCCTGGCAGCAAATCATGCTGGTTGTAATCGGTATTATACTGACGATATTTATCTGGCGTGTCCCAGTGAGAGATGCGAATTAAACCAACTTCCTTTCTAACCACTTGACTTTGATAACAAGTATCCATAATAAAATTAAGATGTTATGAATTTGCTTCTGATTGCTTTAACACCTTTTGTCGGCGCAGTTCTCGCCGCAACCGTTTCCCGATTAGGGCGATTATATGCCGCCTTGGCAGCAGGTACTGTTGCATCGTTGGCGTTAATTCAATTATTGCCATTAGCGAGTGATGTTTTTGCCGGGGAGACGCTCATTCAGCGTTTGGTTTGGATACCATCGGTAGGTCTTGATGTGGTTTTTCGTTTAGATGGCTTGGGTCTTTTGTTTGCCTTGTTGATTTTAGGGATTGGCTTATTGATTATTCTCTACGCAAGGTATTACCTGTCTGAGCGCGATGACATGGGGCGTTTTTACGCTTATTTGTTGTTGTTCATGGGGTCGATGCTAGGTATTGCGTTATCTGAGAATATTATCCAGCTTTTGATTTTCTGGGAATTAACCAGCCTGTCATCATTTTTACTTATTAGCTATTGGCAAGATCGTCATGAGTCGCGCAGTGGTGCACGTATGGCTTTGGCCGTTACAGGTGGCGGTGGATTGGCGTTGCTGGGTGGTTTTTTAATATTAGGCGATATTGTTGGCAGCTATGAACTATCCGTCATTTTAGCCTCGGGCGATATTATCCGCGAACATTCATTGTATCTGCCCATGTTGATTTTGGTATTGCTGGGCGCTTTTACCAAATCTGCGCAATTCCCGTTTCATTTTTGGCTACCTAATGCCATGGCAGCACCTACGCCGGTGTCGGCTTATTTACATTCAGCGACCATGGTTAAAGCTGGCGTGTTTTTGTTGGCGCGATTATTCCCCGCATTGTCTGGCACACCTGAATGGTTCTGGATCGTCAGTATGACGGGGCTAGCCACGTTACTCATCGCGGCATTTATCGCTTTCTTTAAGCACGACCTAAAAGGCTTGTTGGCTTATTCGACCATCAGTCATCTTGGCTTGATTACCTTGCTGTTTGGTATTGGTACACCCATGGCCGCAGTTGCTGGCGTATTCCATATTATCAATCATGCGATTTTCAAAGCGTCGTTATTCATGGCGGCGGGCATTATTGACCATGAGACAGGTACACGCGACATGCGTCGCCTCAGAGGGCTTTGGGAGTATATGCCGCATACAGCCATGCTGGCAATGGTCGCTTCGGCATCTATGGCGGGCGTACCGTTGTTTAATGGTTTCTTATCGAAAGAAATGTTTTTTGCTGAAACTTTGCATGTAATCGGAGAACCTTGGGGTTGGTTTTTGCCTGCAGGTGCAACATTAGCGGGAATCTTTGCGGTAGCTTATTCACTGCGTTTTATTCATAACGTATTTTTTAGCGGTACGCCGGTTGACTTGCCTAAAACGCCGCATGAGCCGCCGCGCTGGATGAAAGTGCCGGTGGAGATACTCGTGGCCTTATGCTTATTAGTAGGCATTTTCCCCGCTTTGATGGTGGAGCCGATACTTGTTGTTGCTGCCGCAGGTGTTTTACAAGGTCCTGTGCCTGCACATGATTTGGCCATATGGCATGGTTTTAATACTGCCTTATATATGAGTATGGCGGCCTTGATGGGTGGTGTATTAATGTATTTAGGTCGCCGTCCACTGTTTCAGGCGTATGAACGTTTGGACGATCGATTGGAGTTTAAAAAGCTTTACAATAAATCTGTCAAGAAATTATTTCAATACGCATCCGTGGCCACACATTTTCTTGATACACATTCACTGCAACGTATGCTACTTGTTTTCATGCTTTTTATTTTGGCGCTTGGAGTGGGTGGTTTCCAAAATGGCGATGTATTAATGACCGGTGAACGTGAGATGTTACCCATTGATGGGGTAAGCTTGTTAGTGACACTCATGCTGGTAGTTGCTGCAGTTGGTACGGTTTTTGTGCATCAACGGCGCTTGGTGGCTTTGATTCTAATGGGCGTGGTTGGCTTGGGCGTGGTGTTGATTTTTGTTAAATTCTCAGCGCCTGACTTAGCTTTGACGCAACTGTCTGTCGAGGTGGTGACTATGGTTTTATTGTTGTTGGCTTTGTATTTTTTGCCACAACTTTCGCCGGTTGAATCCAGCCAAGCACGTAAAAGTCGTGATGCAGTCATCGCAATCGCTGCTGGTGGCGGTGTAGCGGCATTGATTTGGGCGGTATTAACACGCCCGCATCAAACGATAGCTGATTATTTTCTCGCCAATAGTGTACCGGGCGGTGGTGGAACCAATGTCGTGAATGTTATTTTGGTGGATTTCCGAGGTTACGATACCTTAGGAGAAATTACGGTGCTGGCAATTGCTGGGCTGGGCATTTATGCCATGCTGGATCAATTGCAACTCATTGGCTCTAACCGTGATGTGAAAGGCCGTTTGTGGAACAAAGATATACATCCCGTTATCATGGCATCGTTGACGCGTTTATTGTTGCCGTTGGCATTATTGGTTTCAATATATATTTTATTACGCGGACATAACATGCCTGGGGGCGGATTTATTGCTGGGCTAATTACTGCTGTGGCATTAATCATGCAATATCTCGCTAATGGCGTGTCTTGGACACAGCAGCGTTTACCCGCCAATGAACACACGATGATTAGTTACGGACTATTAATTGCGACACTAACCGGGTTAGCGAGCTGGTTCTTTGGTTATCCTTTCCTGACATCAACCTTTAGCCATATTCATTGGCCGTTGGTCGGCGAGTTTGAGTTAGCCTCGGCCATGGCATTCGATTTGGGTGTTTATCTAGTTGTCGTTGGCGCTACTTTATTAATTATTATTAACCTGGGACTGATGCACAGCAGAAGTCCTCACTCTAGTGCCAGGAAGTATATTCGCAAATGGAAGCACTAATAGCCATCATTTTAGGAACACTGACCGCCTGCGGCGTTTATCTCATACTGCGCGCCCGTACTTTTCCGGTGGTATTAGGATTGACGTTTTTATCCTATGCCGTGAATTTGTTTTTGTTGATTATGGGGCGGCTAACGGTCGGGAAGCCGCCCATTATCTTGGAAGGCATTGCCGATTATGCGGACCCATTGCCTCAGGCGTTGGTATTGACTGCCATTGTGATCGGTTTTGCGATGACGGCGTTTGTGATTGTTTTGGCGCTTAAGGCGTATGTGGAATTGGGTAATGATCATGTCGATGGGACGCACAAGTATGATTAATCACCTTGTGATCGCGCCGGTGTTGTTGCCATTATTGGCTGGTGTTTTATTGTTGCCGTTACGTGGACGGGATCTACAAGTTCAGCGCGTGTTTAGTCTTGTGTCTGTAATTTTGCAAATTGGACTTGCAGCAGCGTTGTTGTCGGCAGTTAATGGCGGCGAGATTTTAGCTTATGCCGTAGGTAACTGGCAGGCGCCTTTTGGTATTGTTTTGGTGGCTGATCGATTATCAGTCTGGATGCTCATGATCACGGCGTTGCTTTCCTTATGTGCGTTGAGTTATGCCGTGCGTGGTGGAGACAATACGGGAAAACACTTCCACGTTTTATTCCAATTACAGTTATTGGGACTAAACGGCGCATTTCTTACCGGTGACTTATTTAATCTGTTCGTGTTCTTTGAGATTTTATTGCTGGCTTCATACAGTCTATTGTTACATGGTGGTGGCAGGCAACGTACCAAGGCGGGATTTCATTTTGTTGTGATCAATCTGGTCGGCTCGACCTTGTTTCTGTTTGCTGTTGGCATTCTTTACGGCACACTAGGTACGCTTAATATGGCTGATTTGGCGGTTAAGGTCGCGCAAACCACACCAGAAAACGTCTTTCTGGTGAGTACAGCAGGCTTACTCTTATTTGGTGTGTTTGCACTTAAGGCCGCATTGCTGCCACTTTACACATGGTTGCCAGCGGCTTATGCACATACATCTGCACCCGTTGCGGCATTGTTTGCCATTATGACCAAAGTGGGTGCATATAGTATCTTGCGGATATATACGCTAATTTTTGGCGAACAAGCGGGTCCTGAGGCTAATCTAATAGAAGCATGGCTGTTACCGATGGCGCTGATGACATTGTTTGTTGGAATGTTGGGTGTATTGGCGAGTACCCATTTGCGACAGCAAGTGGCTTATTTGGTGATTGCTTCCATTGGTTCGTTATTCGTTGCCTTGGGCCTTAATACAGAAGCTGGCATTGCTGCAGGTATTTATTATTTTCCGCATTCAACATTTGCAGCGGCAGGTTTCTTTATACTGGCAGATATCATTGCAAATCGTCGCGGTGCGGAGGGAGATAAATTTGAAATTGGGACAAGAATCTCTTATCAACGATTGTTCGGTGCACTGTTCTTTACGATGGCGATACTGATTGTTGGTTTGCCCCCGCTGTCGGGGTTTATTGGAAAATTCTTGATACTCAATGCCGCGATTTCACACCCAAACTTACTTTTGATCATGAGTGTCGTCTTGGTTTCAAGTTTTATGGGGCTGGTGGCTATTGCACGTAGCGGTAGCTTATTGTTTTATCGAGCGTTACCCGCTCCCGAAACTCCCCCACTGACTGAAGTAGAAATGAGAGTTGGTAGAAAACTTCTCGCCAAAGAATTATTGCCCGTCATCAGTTTGTTAATGTTATGTATTGTTTTAGTTGTTTGTGCGGGGTCAGTCATGGAGTTTGCACATGCGACGGCAGCACAGTTGTTGCAACCTACCACTTACATTGATGCGGTATTTAATGATGGAGTGACGCGCTAATGAGTCGATTATTACCACACCCATTACTAACGCCCATATTGGCTGTCGTGTGGTTATTGCTAAACAACAGTGTCGATCCGGGACAGATTGTTATGGGATTCTTGCTGGGTTGGGCGATTCCATTGATTTCTATTCGCTTCTGGCCCGAAACGGTTTATATCTACAAGCCATTGACTTTGGTACGCTATATTGCTGTATTACTATTTGATATTATTGTGGCTAACTTTACGGTGGCGAGATTGATTCTCGGTAACCCTGATCAACTCAGGCCTGCTTTTGTCGTATTGCCACTGGAACTGACTTCTGATTTAGCAATTAGCTTGCTGGCTAATAGCATTACACTGACACCAGGCACGCTATCCGCAAAGCTCTCACTTGACCGAAAGTATTTGCTCATTCATGCACTGAATGAAACCGATACGGAAGCAATGATTATTGCCATTAAAAATCGTTATGAAATCCCGTTAAAGGAAATTTTTGAGAAATGTTAGAGACTGTCATCCCTATTGCACTGACATTGGTGGCAATTTCTGTTGCCATGTGTTTCTGGCGCTTACTCAAAGGTCCTACCGTTCTTGATCGCATTTTGGCGCTGGATACGTTATATGTCAATGCTATTGCTCTGCTGGTGCTGTTGGGTATCCATATCAGCAGCACTTTATTCTTTGAAGCTGCGCTTCTTATTGCGTTGATGGGTTTTATTGGTACTGTTGCACTATGCAAGTATCTGATGCGCGGCGATATTATCGAGTAGGCCATGCTAGATTATTTGATTTCTTTTCTTATTCTAACGGGTGCGATTTTTACCTTTATTGGTTCGTTAGGCTTAGTCAGGCTGCAAGACTTTTACACCCGCCTACATGGGCCAACTAAAGCCACGACATTAGGCGTAGGTTGCTTTCTTATCGCATCATCTGTTTATTTTAGTGCCCATACGGTAGGTTTAAGTCTGCATGAAATACTGATCACCATTTTTCTTTTTATCACCGCGCCAGTGAGCGCACATATGCTTGCTAAAGCAGCACTTCATGTTAAGCTTCGTTCCTTAGTCGAAATTCCAGAAGAGAAAATGACCGAAAAGAAGAAAGACCGCGTGGCAGCAGAGCAGGCGGGAAAACAAGCAAAAAAGCCGCCTTCCACTGAGTCTATTAAGGCAGAAGATGCCTAATTTTGGAGGTTGACTATTTACTTATACCAATTCAATCAACAACATAACAAACAGTATGATACCTACGATGGGAATAATAAACCCCATCCAATCTGAAGATGAACCTTTGGGGCTATTTTGCATCGCGTCCTTTGCTCTTGGAAATAAAAAAATTACGAACATTCCCAGTGCCAATGCAGAAACAATTTGCATCCAATCCATAATCTAGAAACCTTTTAACTAAAAACCCCGGGCTAGCCGGGGTTCTGAAAAACAATCAATGGCGGTAGGAATTAATCGTCGCCACCCATGATACCCAAGATCTGAAGCAAGCTAATAAAGATGTTGAATATAGTCATGTACAGTCCAATGGTTGCCAGTACATAGTTGGTTTCGCCACCATGAATAATGCTGCTGGTGTCATATAGAATGAAACCACTCATGATCATGATTACAACAGCAGAAATCATTAATGACATTGCAGGAATAGCTAAGAAAATATTAGCGATTGCAGCCATTAATACCAACAAGAAACCAACCATCAAGAATCCACCTAAGAAATTGAAATTCTTACGTGTGGTTAACGCATAGGCAGACAAGCTCAAGAAAATAACGCCTGTGCCACCCAGTGATAAAGTGATGATGTTGCCACCATTAGGCAAAGAAGCGTACATGGTTAGTATCGGCCCCAACCCAAACCCCAACATACCGGTAACTAAGAAAACAATACCTATGCCTGCAGGAGAATTAGCAAACTTTGGCAAAACAAACATGGCAATGACCATCGCGCCGATGACAGATATTAAGTAAGTCATTGGTGGCATGCTTAAAGCCATTGAAATCATCGCGGTGACACCACTAAACAGTAGGGTCATTGAAAGAAGCATATAGGTG
This sequence comes from Nitrosomonas sp., assembly GCA_021774155.1. Classification (GTDB taxonomy): domain Bacteria; phylum Pseudomonadota; class Gammaproteobacteria; order Burkholderiales; family Nitrosomonadaceae; genus Nitrosomonas. The sequence goes on along the minus strand of JAJFJH010000097.1, from coordinate 10,960 downwards.
TTGCGCAGTACCTTGTTAGTCGCTAACTCTGATGGCGACCGTTGGGCAACTGTAGAGAAGTTTTGATTCATTTTCATTATGACGCAGCCTCCATTTAAAATTAAATTACGTACTCTTCACAAGATAGTTGACTATTGTATATCAAGAATAGTTCAATGCAAGTCTTCAATAATAATCGGGTTAATAGTATTCTTTCTGAAGGGTTATGAAATTTGCAAGGGTGACCAGGACACCTCACACTCACCCAGCTCGGCCGCAACGTAAGCAGAATTCTCAGTGATTGTGACAGATAAGTCCATTGTACGCTGTGCCAATAGCGCCAATGATTGAATATTTTCCCATTGAAGCCGAAAAACTGACACGGTTAAATCACTAAACTTTGCTTGTTCCTGCTTCCACCAAATATCTGATTTGGAGTTAAAGCTATACACTTTGACTGTTGAAGTGAGTCGGCTAGCTTTTTTAATGCGATCAAAAGCCGGTTCACCGACATCAATCCATAATAAAATTTGGTTGTCTAACGTATGCGCCCAGACGTCAGGTTCTTCTGCAACGTTGAGTCCCTTAGCGAAGGACAAATTGTCCTGCGCATTAATACAATAAACCAACATACGTGTCATCATTCGTTCTAGTGTTTCGGAAGGATGCTGAGCAATGGTTAAACTGAGTGTATCGTAATAATCTCGATCGAGATCAGTCAAGGCGATTTTTAATTTATAAATCGTTGGTTTTAAAGCCATAAATTTAGCCTTGCAGTATATGGCGCATGATTGACATTAGGAGGACAGTTTATCACACGGTGATATCCAGCCGCGGATTGCAGATATTTGCTCGTGTGATATTGCTATGGCCTAAACAGGTGTCTTAGTCTTAGGGTTGTTTGGTATTGCCCGTGACGATTAATATGTAATGGAATGATAGGCTATTTTTTATCATTGATAAATTGGTATTCGTGTAAAGTAGCTTATTTTTTTATCCATGGATTGATATGTGTGGAATATTTGGAATATTGTTTGCAAATGGCGTGACGAAACCACCTGAAAATAGACTCAATCAATCTTCAGAGCTGATTTCACATCGGGGGCCAGATGGTTACGGCGTCTATTCAGATTCAGGTATTGGTTTGGTGCATGCGCGCCTATCGCTTGTTGATCTTCAGCAACGCAGTAATCAACCTATGTGGAACGCTGAGCAAACCCACTGTCTCATTTATAATGGTGAAATATACAATTATAAATCACTACGTCAGTCGCTCGTTGAGCGTGGAGTTGAGTTCAATACGACCAGCGATACAGAAGTCCTCCTGAAATTATTAATAATTGACGGTGCTGAGAAAACTTTGCCGCGACTGCAGGGAATGTTTGCATTTGCTTTTTATGATTTAAAGAAAAAGCAAGTTGTGTTGGCGCGTGATCGTTTTGGTATCAAACCATTGCACCTATATCGTGATAATGAAAAGATTGTTTTTTCGTCGGAAATAAAAGCAATGAAGCCGTGGATAGAATTACAGCCGAACACTTTCCAAATGATTAGGTATCTGATGAACTATGGTGCGCCGATTCATGATAAAGGGTTCTACGAGAATATTGATATTGTGCCAGCGGGCTCAGTTATAACGATCGATATGGGTTCGGAGCCACAGTTTAGCAAGTTTTCTGACGTACTTGATATGGTTAGTCACGATAAAGCGGAAGAGCTTGAAGGATTAAGTAAAGAACAGATTGTTGATCTTGTTGACGAGCAAATGCAGTTTTCTGTTAAGCAAATGCTACATGCTGATGCACCAGTTGGTGCATTATGTAGTGGTGGTGTTGATTCTTCTCTGATTATGGCTATAGCCGCAAAATATCATAATAATCTAGCTATATTTCACGCTGATGTTGTCGGCCCGCTGAGTGAATACGATGCGGCTGCAAACTTAGCAAGGCATCTTAAGCTTGACTTGCTAACTGTTCAAGCTCGTGATGAAGATTTTATCAGGATGACACCAGAAGTTCTTTATCACTATGAGCAGCCGTTTTCCGGTCATCCTCATAGTGTGCCGTTTATGTTGGTTTCAAAGCTTGTGCAAGAGCATGGTGTGAAAGGTGTGCTATCTGGTGAAGGTTCTGATGAATGTTTTCTTGGTTATGAATATCTTGCGCTTGAGCCTTTTTGGAATTTCTATCATCGGCAGACTGGGAAGATACGAAGCTTGATAGAGCGCATCCCAGTAATTGGTCATCAGCTATGTAGTTCTGAGCATAATATTCCAAAACTCGTACCCGATATGCTCGGACAGTTTGAAAAGACGATTGATCAACGTAAGGCCAGAGAAATCTATACAGACCGATTAAATAAACCCGCAGATTTGAATGTTCGTACACTGGATTTGCTTCGTAATCATCTTGTCACTTTATTGCATAGAAACGACACTATGGGTATGAGCGCAGGTATTGAGGCACGTTTTCCGTTTCTTGATGAGTCACTTGTAGAGACGGCTATTAACCTTCCGCTACGCCATAAGATTCGTTTTTCTCCAGTTGTATGGGAAAAGGACCATCCTTTTTTGCGTGATAAGTGGGTTATTAGAAAAGTGGCTGATCGATACTTGCCTAAATTACTCAGCCAAAGAAAAAAACGTGGTTTTGATGTCAATGCGTTTAGACGTATGACGATAGAAAAACGATTTTTCGACAGTGGCTTTATAACGAGTCAATTCAAGCTTTCCAGAAACGAAGCGACTTATTTGTTTGAAACCGCAGGCCAACCGTTAATGATTAAGTTAATGATGTTGGAAGTCTGGGGGCGTTTGTTTATGGAAGATGCGCCGTTACTAGAAGTTCAGCAAAGTCTTCAGTCTTCTGCCTCAATACGAAGTCTCCGCTAATGCTGAAAATATTTACAAGCCGTATCGTTACAAGCAATGAGAATGTTTTCTATAAGCTAGACGCACTTAATGACCGCAATATTAGAGCCTAACTTAGGTAATTTCAGAGAAGAGACAAATCATGAGTAAAGATATTTCCACTACGCAGCAGGACGTTTCACAAAATTCCTCAGATTCAAATTTAGAGTCTCCGGTTGTAACAACGATATCTGATTTAATCACGCTAACAGCAACCAAGTTTGGGGATAAAGTTTCAGTTTTGCATGAAGACCAGCAGCTTACTTACGCGGAACTGGAAGCGCGTTCGAATAAACTGGCTAGTCGGCTCCGTAGTATAGGTGCTAAGCCAGGAACGTTGATAGGAATTTATATAGAAAGATCATTGGACATGATGGTTGGTCTGCTCGGCATATTAAAAGCTGGTGCAGCTTATATCCCCCTTGATCCAGCTTATCCAATTGATAGAATCAGCTATATGCTCGAGGATTCTGGCGCCCAGCTTATTTTGACACAAAGTAGGTTAGTTGAATCGTTGCCGAAATATACGGGGGAAGTTTTATGTCTGGATTCTGATTGGGAATCGATAAATCAGGCGTCCGATGCACCTGTGCCACAATTAGCTCAGACTGAAGACCTCGCCTATATCATTTATACTTCTGGATCTACTGGACGTCCAAAGGGCGTGGAGATTCCCCATCGCGCTGTTTTGAATTTCCTGCAAAGTATGCGTGAAAAACCGGGAATTAATGAGAATGATCGTTTGTTAGCTGTTACTACGCTGTCATTCGATATAGCGGGTTTGGAGCTTTATCTCCCGCTTACTGTCGGCGCCCAGGTTGTTATCGCTAGTCGCGATGCGGCTGTTGACGGTAATGTGCTTGGTCGCATGATTGAAGATCTAAACGTAACTGTTATGCAGGCGACGCCAGCTACATGGCGATTGTTGTTGGACTCAAGGTGGAAGGGGAATTTAAGATTGCGTGTCTATTGTGGTGGTGAGCCATTGCCGCGTGAATTGGCGGAACAACTCTTACCAAGATGTGCAGAACTCTGGAATCTCTACGGCCCGACAGAAACAACAATCTGGTCAACCATAAGTCGTATTGAAGATGTAAATAACCCTATATCTATTGGATATCCGATTGCAAATACTGAAATCCAAATTCTGGATGACAAGTTAGAACCTGTCCCGGAAGGAACGCCTGGTGAACTGTACATTGGAGGGGAAGGGCTGGCCCGCGGATATTTTAAGCGTGGTGATTTAACCACCGAGCGGTTTGTCGTGCATCCATTTAAACCTACAAGTGACGCACGCTTATACCGAACAGGAGATTTAGTTAAATACCTGCCAGATGGTTCTCTGGAACATATGGGCAGAGTGGACTTCCAGGTTAAGGTTAGGGGGTTCCGCATTGAATTGGGTGAGATCGAGTCCGCACTTGATCAGTTGCCGATGGTTAAGCAGTCTATCGTGTTAGCTCGAGAAGACACACCTGGAGACAAACGCCTTGTTGCCTATGTTATCTACCAATCTTCACAAGCTTCTAGCGGAAAAGAATTGCGAGAAGCGTTGGCTGTTACGCTTCCCGACTATATGGTGCCTGGGTTTTATGTCACGATGGACACTTTTCCATTAACACCCAATGGAAAAATAGATCGCAAAGCATTCCCAGCTCCGGAATCAGGTCGTCCAGAACTTTCCACAGAGTATTTAGCACCTAGAGATGCAGATGAATCAAAACTTGTTGATATGTGGTCCAAGGTATTACGTATCGACAATATTGGCGTCAATGATAACTTCTTTGACCTGGGAGGTGATTCACTTAAGGTTGCGCAGGTTGCAACACGAATTCGTGATGAGTTTGGTGTAGATGTTCCGTTACGTCTGTTTTTTGAAAGGCCGACTGTGGTCGATCTTGTTCAGATTATTGCAGAATCAAGTGCGCATGAATTGAACGACCTACCGTTCAGAAAAGTCCCTCGTGACGGTTACATTCCTTTGACTTTTTCACAAGAAAGAGTTTGGTTTTTGCATCAACTTAATCCTAGAAACTTAGCCTATAATTTTATTTCGACATTAGCGCTAGATGGCCGCCTGGATTTTAAAGCATTAGAAAAAACTCTGGGCGAGATATTGCGACGACATGAAAGCTACCGAACAACTTTCCCTACCGTAGACGGAAGGCCGGTCCAGATAATACACCCCGCACCAGATTATAAATTGGATGTGATTGATCTGTCAGGCAAGTCTCCCGGTGAACAAAAAAAAGAAGCAGGCGAGTGGTGTCAGGAAGAGTATCAACACCGCTTTGATTTAGCCCAGCTTCCACTTGTCAGATGGACACTCTTACGCTATAGCGACGAACACAGTGTTCTCGTGCACATGGAGCACCATCTTGTGCATGACGGCTGGGCATTCAACTTATTTATTCGTGAGTTTGTCGCGTTATACAACGCATTTACAGCCGGGAAACCCTCGCCTCTCGATGAGCCTCCAATTCAACTGGCAGAATTTGCCGTCTGGCAACACGAATGGATGCAGGGGGAAGTATCGAATTATCAGCTTGAATATTGGAAAGAAAAATTCAAGACCATCCCCCCGGTTCTGGAAATGCCAATCAAGGGACCGCGTCCGCCCAACCAAACCTTCCGTGGCACATCCCTCAGACCAGAGATCCCACTGGATATTTGTAATGGCCTTCGAGCATTGAGTAAAAAAGAGGGCAGCACGCTATTTATGACGATGCTTGCCGGATTTGCTGCATTATTGCATCGATACACGGGTGAATCCGATATTGCCATCGGAACGTTTTTTGCCAATCGGCGTAAGTTCGAGTCTGAAAGTGTTATTGGTATGATTCTCAATAACGTGGTTATTCGTACAGCCTTAGATAAAGACCCAACCGTACGCGACCTGATGCATCAGGTTCGCAATGTCGTCCTGGAGGACGCATCATATCAGGACGTACCATTTGATCGTGTTGTCGAAGCAGTGCATCCTCGGCGTGACATGAGCATGAACCCGTTGTTCCAGGTGATGTTTAGTTTTCATGATGAACCCATGCCTGAGTCTGGAATGACCGATTTGGACGTGAACCTCACACCGGTGATTAGTAATGGTTCGTCAAAATTCGATCTTGGTGTGATTGGCATTCCTCATTCTGCGCAAAAACTCGGATTGCTACAGGGTTCTGAAGAAGATGGACTCACCATGATTTGGGAGCACAATACCGATCTGTTTGATACATCTACGATTGCCCGCATGATCGAGCATTACAAAATGTTACTACGTGCCATGATCAGCAATCCAGATCAGTGCATATCTCAAATTGCTTTGAGTGGTAAAGATGAGCGTCAGAAAATGCTTGTAACCTGGAATGACACGACGGCTGATCTTGATCTGAATTTGACCTTGCACGGTATGATTGAGAAAACATATAGAGAAACACCGGATGCTGTCGCTATTGTTTTTGAGTCTACAGAAATGACTTATCGTCAGTTAGTCGAACAATCCAATCAGTTGGCGAATTACTTGACATATAAAGGTGTGCAGCCCAATACATTGGTCGGACTTTGTGTCGATCGGTCCCCAAGAATGTTGGTCGGTATGATAGCAATTATGAAAGTGGGCGCAGCCTATGTTCCCATAGACCCCAAATTTCCTGCCGAACGGCAGTCATTCATACTGGCAGACGCCAATATTGACTTTCTGGTTACAGAAGGAGGGCTTTGTGCTGAATTACCGATAGGCAACGCAATATTAATTAACTTCGATGCGGATGCTGACTTAATTGGTAAAGAAAATGCTGAGATTAATAAGCCGGCCGAAGTCAAAACTGATGATTTGGCCTATGTTATTTTTACATCCGGTTCGACTGGAATGCCTAAAGGTGTACAGATCCCACATCGGGCAATTGTTAACTTTCTCAGTTCAATGCGCAAGAAACCAGGGCTAACGGCTAGCGACCGGCTTTTTGCCGTCACAACCCTGTCGTTTGATATTGCTGGCCTTGAATTATACTTGCCGCTTACCGTTGGTGCGCGCGTCATTATTTGTCCTCGTTCGGTCGCCAGCAATGGAGAAGAACTTGCGAATCAATTGACGAGCACCGGCGCTACAGTCGTTCAGGCGACCCCAACAACCTGGCAGTTATTAATAGACACAGGCTGGAAAGGTTCAAATAATATTACTGCATTATGTGGCGGGGAAGCATTTCCACAGTCCCTTGCTAAGCAATTATTACCATTGGTAAAGAACTTGTGGAATATGTATGGTCCTACGGAAACAACTGTGTGGTCTACAATACATAAGGTTGAATCGATTACTGGTGCCATACCGATTGGTCGCCCTATCGACAATACAAAAACCTTCTTGCTGGATCAATATAACAATCCTGTTCCGCCCGGATTAATTGGTGAATTGTGTATTGGAGGAGCAGGTATTTCTCATGGTTACCTGCATCGTCCTGATCTCACTAGAGAGAAGTTCATTGATAACCCGGTCAAAGAAGAAAGTGGATCTAAAATATTCAGAACGGGTGATTTGGCGCGTTATAAGGAAGACGGCACGCTTGAATGTCTTGGTAGAACTGATCACCAAATCAAGTTGCGTGGATTCCGCATCGAGCTCGGTGAAATAGAATCATTGATTGAGAAAATAGATGGTGTCAATCAGTCTGTCGTCATTACACGTGAAGACGTGCCTGGAGATAAGCGGCTTATTGCTTACATCGTTGCTTCAGATGCAGCTACCAAAAGTTCAGGCCAGATAATCGCAAACCTGAAGAATCATCTGCCGGATTACATGCTGCCGAGCACCTGCATGTTTCTGGATGCGATACCGTTGACGCCAAATGGAAAAATTGACAGAAATGCGCTGCCCATGCCGAGTGGTGAACGAGAAGCAAATGGCGACTCTTATGTCGCGCCGCGCAATGAACTAGAAACTAAACTCGTTAGTATATGGGAAGAAATACTGGGTGTTTCACCCGTTGGCGTGCAGGATGATTTCTTTGATGTGGGCGGCCATTCACTACTTGCCGTTCGTTTAGTTTCTGCAGTGGAAGAAAGAATGGGGCAGCGTGTTTCACTTGCTGCACTTTTGCAGGGTCGTACTATTGAGTACGTAGCAAACATTTTCACTGGTGGAGAAAAGACAGCCGCATTAGCAAGTTTTATCCCACACAGGGTCAGTGGTGGAAAAATTCCTTTTTTTGCGGGTGGCAGTCACCCTAAATATGCGGAATTACCGCAACGCCTAGGTGAAGATCAACCCTTTTACCAACTGGACCTGTATGCTTTGCTCTCAGAACGTGTGGAGCAGGGTCTAAAGCCATTTAACCGTATAGAAGAATTCGCTGAATACTATATACCGAAAATCCTTAGTGCTTGCCCGGAAGGTCCATATAACCTTGGTGGGGGTTGCGAAGGCGCATATCTTTCATATGAAATAGCGGTACGTTTGCAAGAAATGGGGCATAAAGTTAATGCACTTATTATGTGGATACCGCCAGCTTTGCATGAATCTAAAGGCATTGGTTTGCGGCGGTATGCTTCTTATTTATCGTTGCAGCGCTTACGCCATTTGATTACAGGCGGTGCCTTGTTTAAATCAAATTGGCGCGTACTACGTGTCATGGCAAAGCATGAGTTACTGGAATACCGTATTAACCAGGCGTTATGTGCTTATACGCCAACTAAACGCTATGAAGGTGATATTACACTGGTTCGAACTGAGGAAAATCCGTTCAAGACGACCCCTGCAGACATCAATCAACAGTGGCTTGGACGAGCATCTGAGGGCGGTAAGGTGCATGTCGTAAAAGGTAACCATGGTAACTGGCTTTACGATGAAAAACTTGATGACTTTGCCCGCATCATTGATAAACGTTTGATAAAGGCTAATTCGTAACAGATATCGGCTAAGTTTTGGTCTTGTGTCGTGTCGTTTAGTTGGCTGTGTATTCTCATGACATTTCTTAAAAAACCGGACGTGCTTCATACCCGGCTGAATTTTAATGACATTATATGTTTAGGGTCGGTTGTTGCCGATCACGAAAATGATATTACGTTCGCAGAAAAACAGGTTATTAAGAGGGGTGTGGCAAAAAGGCGGCGTGAATATGCCACAGGGCGGTGGTTGGCGCGATATGCGTTAGCAGCGACAGGAGTTAATCATTTTGATTTGCTTCCAGGTCAGGCTGGGCAACCTGTGTGGCCGGACAATATTATTGGTAGCATCACGCACGCTGACAAATACGCGGCGGCTGTCGTAACTTCGCGTTTAAACTACCATGCGTTAGGAATTGATGTAGAGCGCATGGGAAGATTAGAGCACAACCTATTACCAAAAGTACTTTTGCCTGACGAGCGACAGCGTTTCATCGGTATTGATGCCACGTTAATCTTTAGCATTAAAGAGTCTTGTTACAAACTGCTCTATCCGCTCGTCGGTGATTTTCTTGATTTTCTTGATATTAAAGTTCATTTAGATGATGTTCGGCAAACATTTCATGTATGTTATGTTGGTAAACATAAGGCTAATGCGGTTATCGAACAGGCTGAGGGGCAATATCTGATGTTCAATGACCACTGGTTGACTTGCATGATGTTAAAAGCCAATAAAGCGTCGACTGCGGAGAAAAATAAATGAGAATAATTGTTAAGAAAATATTCTTGCATGTTTGCTGGTTATTAGGGTTGTTTCACGTTTCTAGATACTTGATGAAAGACAAACTGCAGATTCTTTGTTACCACGGTTTTGAGACTTCTGATGAAAGTAGTTTCAGGCCTAACCTTTTCATAAAGAAAGAAACTTTTTCTCGTCGTCTCGCATTAATTTCAAAATATGAGTTTCCTGTTCTACCGCTTAACGATGCGCTTGATAAGCTTCGGCATAACAATTTACCAAAAAATGCGATTGTTATTACAATTGATGACGGTTTTGATAATGTTCTGAATGTTTCGTCAGATATCTTGCAAGCTTATAAATATCCTGCCACGCTTTATCTCACCACTTACTATGCTCAGAAAGAATCGCCAATTTTCCGCTTGGTCGTCCAATATATGTTTTGGAAAACAAATAAGCAGCTAGTTAATTTTGGCGACTGTATTTGGAATAAACATGGTGATATGAGTATAGACCTCTCTGCTGACGATGAGTGTGATCGTGTGATTTGGATGTGCATTAATTATGGAGAAAACAAATGTTCTGAACCTGAAAGAATCAGTATCTGTCAACAATTGGGTGCTCTACTTGGTGTTGACTATAAAGAATTATCCGAAAGCCGGATATTGTCTTTAATAACAATGGATGAAGTCAAGCTTTTGATTAATAAAGGGTTTGATGTTCAGTTACATACACATCGTCATGCTTTTCCAACAGATAATGAATCAACCGCAAAAAAAGAGATTGTGGATAATCGGGATGTGATTGGCCAAGTAGTAGATTATCCAACAAAACACTTTTGCTATCCCAGTGGTGTATGGAGCAAAACTCAGTGGCCGTGGCTTGAACGGCTCGGCGTGGAAAGTGCAACTACATGTTTACCAGGCCTTAATGATTCAAGCACACCCATGCTTGCATTGACGCGTTTTCTAGATGGGGAGAATATTAGTGACATAGAGTTTAAAGCTGAATTGTTTGGATTTATGGAGTTGATGAGAATGCTTAAAAAGCGAATGAGGACAGCTTAGGCTGCCCAACTAATGGGAAATCTGGGTTCAAGCTAAGAATGAACTTTTTGCCAACTTCTTATTGGCGTACTATTTTTGAGTTTATAAATGAAGATGCGTACACTGTGGATTATCATTAATAAAGGCAGTCAGAATGAGATATTTTTTATTTGCGGTTTTGATCATTTGCTTTCCAACGTCGGTTTTAGCGTCTGATTTCGGTGTATCGATCAATATTGGTCAACCGGGATTTTATGGCCAAATAAATTTGGGTAATAATTAGAGTCTCCTCAGAAACTCAGTAAACATTGCGGGTACAGTTTGAACTTTCCCCTGAGACTTAGAAAACCATTTAAGCGGCATCTAAACATTAAGAAGCCATATTTATATCCGCACGTACAAAGCCAAATAAAAACC
>JAJFJH010000096.1 GCA_021774155.1 Nitrosomonas sp. | reverse complement strand
TACTTCTGTGCGCGGTAAACTAGAAGCCATGGCAATTGCCCTTAAAAGCTAGGAGTTATTTGAAATGCAGTTAAATCCATCCGAAATCAGCGAGCTGATTAAAGACAAAATTGAAGGCCTTGCTGTTACATCAGAAGTCCGAACTCAGGGTACGGTCGTATCAGTTACTGACGGTATTGTGCGAATACATGGGCTATCAGATGTGATGCAAGGTGAAATGTTGGAATTCCCTGGCGGCACCTTTGGTTTAGCGCTTAACTTAGAGCGTGATTCAGTCGGTGCCGTTATTATGGGTGCATATGAGCATATCTCTGAAGGAGATACTGTTAAATGTACTGGTAGAATTTTGGAAGTTCCAGTTGGAGAAGGTTTGCTTGGTCGCGTTGTTAATGCACTGGGTCAGCCAATTGATGGTAAAGGTCCAATCAGTTCTAATAGATCGGAGCCAATCGAAAAGATAGCGCCTGGCGTTATTTGGAGACAATCAGTAGATCAACCAGTTCAAACAGGACTGAAATCAGTTGATTCGATGGTGCCGGTAGGCAGAGGGCAGCGTGAACTTATTATTGGCGATCGTCAGACTGGAAAAACTGCAGTAGCTATTGATGCGATTATCAATCAGAAAGGCCAGAATATGGCTTGTATATATGTTGCAATTGGTCAAAAGGCATCTTCAATTGCGAGCGTTGTACGTAAGCTAGAAGAGTACGGTGCAATGGAGTATACGATTGTTGTTGCAGCAACAGCATCAGAATCTGCCGCACTACAATTTATTGCGCCATATTCCGGTTGTACAATGGGTGTATATTTCCGTGATAAAGGTGAAGATGCGCTGATCATCTATGATGATTTGACCAAACAAGCATGGGCATATAGACAAGTGTCGTTGTTGTTACGTCGCCCACCAGGACGCGAAGCATACCCTGGTGATGTTTTTTATCTGCACTCACGCTTATTAGAGCGCGCTGCAAGGGTTAGTGCTGCTTATGTTGAGAAAGAGACGAATGGTGCAGTTAAAGGGAAAACAGGTTCATTAACTGCTTTGCCGATTATCGAAACACAGGCTGGTGATGTTACAGCTTTTGTACCTACAAATGTAATTTCGATTACTGATGGCCAGATTTTCCTTGAGACAGATCTATTTAATGCAGGTATACGACCTGCGATTAATGCGGGTGTGTCAGTATCAAGAGTTGGTGGTGCAGCACAAACAAAAGTTATTAAAAAACTTGGTGGTGGCATACGCTTGGCGCTAGCACAATACAGAGAATTGGCGGCTTTTGCTCAGTTTGCTTCCGATCTTGATGAGGCGACACGTAAACAGCTAGAGCGCGGCAAGATGGCAACTGAATTGATGAAGCAGCCTCAATATGCGACGTTAAGTATTTCGGAAATGGCATTAACGTTGTTTGCGATCAATCAAGGATATATGGATGATGTGGAAGTTAGTCGAGCATTAGCTTTCGAGTCTGCACTAAAAGGTTATATTCGTAGTAATCATGGCGGAATATTGGATACGATTGAAAGCACCAAAGAGCTTGATAGTGCAACTGAGGGCCAATTGGATTCCGCGATTCAAGAATTTAAGCAAAACGGGACATATTAACCCATGGCTGGTAGCAGAGAAGTACGCACAAAGATAAAAAGCGTTAAAAATACGCAGAAAATTACACGTGCAATGGAAATGGTTGCTGCGTCGAAAATGCGTAAAGCTCAAGATCGTATGAAAAAGGCGCGGCCATATGGCGAGAAAATTCGTAATGTCGCCGCACATATGAGTCGCGCTAATACAGAGTATCGTCATCCTTTTTTGATAGAACGAGATACGGTTAAGCGAATCGGAATTATCGTAGTTACGTCTGATAAAGGTTTATGTGGTGGGCTTAATACCAATGTCCTGCGCAAAGTTCTTGGGCAAATGAAGACGTGGGAGTCTGAGGAAGAACAGCTTGAAATTTGCTGTATAGGAAATAAAGGCCTTGGGTTCATGAATCGTGTAAAGGCCAATGTGATTTCACATGTCGTGGGACTGGGTGATAGGCCCGATATGGAGAAATTAATTGGGGCAGTTAAAATAGTGCTTGATGGCTATACGGAAGATCGATTTGATCGCGTATATATATTTTATAATCGCTTTATCAATACTATGAAGCAGGAGCCTGTGATGGAGCAATTGCTGCCATTAACAGATGAACGTGTGCAGAGTACAGAAGCGGAAGAACAAGAACAGAAAAGAACGGGGTGGGACTATATATATGAGCCTGAAGCAAAGCCGGTCATTGATGACATCATGGTTCGTTATGTTGAAGCACTCATATACCAAGCTTTAGCAGAAAACATGGCTTCTGAGCAATCAGCTAGAATGGTCGCAATGAAGGCAGCCTCGGATAATGCCGGAAGCGTAATAGATGAGTTAACGCTTATTTACAACAAGTCTCGACAAGCTGCAATTACTAAAGAGTTGTCAGAGATCGTTGGCGGCGCAGCAGCTGTTTAAATATTTTATTTGTATTTAGGGAACAACAATGAGTCAAGGAAAAATTGTTCAGTGTATTGGCGCAGTTATTGACGTCGAATTTTCACGCGAGGATATACCAAAAGTTTATGATGCGTTGGTGATGGAAGGTTCTGACTTAACGCTGGAAGTGCAGCAGCAATTGGGTGATGGTGTTGTGCGTACGATTGCACTAGGATCTTCTGATGGAATGCGTCGCGGCATGATGGTTACAAATACAGGCGATAAAATTAAAGTCCCTGTAGGTATTAAAACACTTGGTCGTATCATGGACGTGTTAGGTCGACCAATTGATGAAGCCGGTGATATCGGTTCTGAAAAAAGCATGCCTATTCACCGTGAAGCGCCAGCATTCGACGAATTGTCAGCATCTGCTGAATTACTTGAAACTGGAATTAAAGTGATTGATCTGGTGTGTCCGTTTGCTAAGGGCGGAAAAGTTGGTTTGTTTGGCGGTGCTGGAGTTGGTAAAACTGTGAATATGATGGAGCTGATCCGCAATATTGCAATCGAACACAGTGGTTACTCGGTATTTGCTGGTGTGGGTGAACGTACTCGTGAAGGTAATGATTTTTATCACGAAATGAAGGATTCAGGCGTCCTGGATAAAGTCGCACTGGTTTATGGCCAGATGAATGAGCCGCCTGGGAACAGATTGCGTGTAGCTTTGACCGGATTAACGATGGCTGAAGATTTTCGTGATGATGGTAAAGATGTTTTATTCTTTGTAGATAATATTTATCGTTACACATTGGCTGGAACTGAAGTTTCTGCTTTGTTAGGCCGTATGCCATCGGCAGTTGGTTATCAACCAACGCTAGCTGAAGAAATGGGGCGTTTACAAGAACGTATTACATCGACCAAAACAGGTTCAATTACTTCAATTCAAGCGGTATATGTTCCTGCTGATGATTTAACAGACCCTTCGCCTGCTACGACATTTGGTCACTTAGACGCGACAGTTGTTTTGTCCCGTGACATTGCATCGTTAGGTATCTACCCAGCTGTTGATCCGCTGGATTCAACTTCACGCCAATTAGATCCTCAAGTCGTTGGTGAAGATCACTATAGTACTGCGCGTGCTGTGCAGCAAACATTGCAGAAATATAAAGAGCTGCGCGATATTATTGCGATTTTGGGTATGGATGAACTATCACCGGATGATAAACTTGCTGTTGCTCGAGCGCGTAAAATTCAGCGTTTTCTATCACAGCCATTTAACGTTGCTGAAGTGTTTACTGGTAGCCCTGGTAAATATGTTTCTCTTAAAGATACGATTAAGGGATTTAAAGGTATTGTAAATGGTGACTACGATGATCTTCCAGAACAAGCGTTTTATATGGTTGGAAGCATTGAGGAAGCTGTTGAAAAAGCAAAAACAATCCAATAAACATATCAGAGAAACGGTTTAATCATGGGTACTATTTTTCATTTAGATATAGTCAGTGCTGAAGAATCGATCTACTCCGGCGCAGCGGAATTTTTAGTTGCACCTGCACAAATGGGCGAGGTCGGTATTTATCCTCAGCATACACCTATGCTCACACGTGTTAAGTCAGGTATGGTTCGTATTAAAGCGCCATTGAAGGACGAGGAGCTTGTTTATGTTTCTGGCGGTTTGCTTGAAGTTCAACCTGATATAGTAACAATTCTCGCAGATACCGCTGTAAGAAGTGCTGATCTCGATGAAGCTAAGGCTATTGAAGCAAAAGCAGCAGCAGAAGATGCAATAAAGAATCGTGAGTCTGAAGTGGACTATGCTAGAGCACAAGCTGAATTAATCGAGGCAACTGCACAATTATCCGCTATACGAAAACTAAAAAAACGTGGACACTAGTCGATTTTGTTCATATAAAAAAAGGCGACTTAGGTCGCCTTTTTTTATATGTTGAATCATAAGACATGAATTTATAATAGAATACCAAATTTATGAAAATCCAAGTGTTGTATTAATGTTTTATCTAATTGACGTTGACTTAAATACTTTCTATATTCACGAGCAGGGTTCTTAGTATATGAATAGACTTAATATTGTGATTTTAGCTGCGGGAATGGGTAAGCGAATGCAGTCATCAGTACCAAAGGTTTTACATAAACTGGGTGGTAAGCCATTATTAATGCACGTGATTGATACTGCAAGAGGGTTGTTACCAAGTAAAATTTGTGTGGTTTATGGCTACGGTGGTGAAGCTGTTCGTGAACAAATAACTGATGAAGATATTGTTTGGATTGAACAAATAGAGCAGTTAGGTACAGGTCATGCATTAATACAAGCTTTACCTATGCTAGATCAAGGAAGTATAACGCTCGTACTTTTTGGTGACGTTCCACTTGTAAAAATTTCAACTTTACAGAAATTGATAGAAGCCGCTCAAGACGCTTGTAGTCTGTTGACTGCAAATCTAGAATTACCCGAAGGTTATGGTCGCATAATAAGAGAAGCTGAAAGTAATAGTGTGGTTGCTATTGTTGAGGAGAAGGATGCAACAAATGAGCAAAGGCAGATTACTGAAATAAATACGGGTGTAATGGTTGTGCCCAATCGGTATTTGCTTGCATGGTTGCCAAACCTCAAAAACTCAAATCAGCAGCAAGAATATTACTTAACAGATATTATTTCTATATCAGTTAAAAATAACATATCTGTGGCTTCTGTACAGCCAACTGATACTTGGGAAATATTAGGGATAAATAGTAAGGTACAGTTAGAATCGTTAGAGCGAACGTACCAAAGTGAGATCGCCAGAAAGTTGCTAGAACAAGGTGTTGGTTTAATCGATGCTTCTCGTATAGATATTCGTGGGCAATTAGACTGTGGTCGCGATGTGGTGATAGACGTTAACTGCATCTTTGAAGGTGATGTTGTGTTGGGCGATAACGTTACGATTCATGCGAATAATTGTCTAAAAAATGTGACTGTAGCCGCTGGCACTACGATTGCGGCAAACAGTTTGATCGAAGATGCTGTGATTGGTGAGAATTGTAAGATTGGTCCCTATGCAAGAATTCGTCCTGGTACAAAATTAGCGGATAAAGTTCATATCGGAAATTTTGTAGAAATAAAGAATAGCTCAATAGCTACAGGTTCAAAAGCAAGTCATCTCAGCTATATTGGCGATACTGTCATGGGACAAAATGTTAATGTCGGTGCCGGTACGATTACCTGTAATTACGATGGTGCCAACAAGCATAAAACTATTATCGAAGATAATGTGTTTATCGGTTCTGATACGCAGTTTATTGCCCCAGTTACCGTATCCGAAGGCGCAACAATTGGTGCGGGGTCAACGATTACACGTGATGTTCCTCAAGGCCAGTTGGCCTTGTCACGCGCTAAGCAATCTAGCATCGTAGGGTGGAAACGCCCTACTAAAAAACAATAAATTTGTGGCCAGTATTTTCTCGCAGTATCGGTAGTCTCTAATTAAACACAAAGGAAATAATTTATGTGCGGAATCGTTGGTGCTATAGCGAAACAAAACGTGGTTCCTGTTTTACTTGAAGGGCTGCTTCGACTGGAATACCGAGGCTATGATTCTGCAGGGCTTGTTGTTTCAGATGGTAAATTATTAAGACTACGAACGACTGGGCGTGTGGCTGAACTTGGTAAATTGTCTACCGATCGTCATGCAAAAGGCCTAGTTGGTATAGCGCATACACGTTGGGCGACGCATGGTGAGCCATCAAAACGTAACGCACATCCACATTTCTCAGGTGAGAGTTCTAAGGTGGCTGTGGTGCACAATGGGATCATTGAGAACCATGAGTCGATGCGGCTTCGATTGGAATCGGAAGGGTTTGTGTTTCTTTCAGATACTGATACGGAAGTCATTGCACATTTAATCGCTTTTCATCTTCAAAACAAACCTGATTTATTGGATGCAGTATGCACCTCAATTGCAGAACTGCAAGGTGCTTATGCAATTGCGGTTATGCAAGAATCACATCCCGATCGTTTTATTGTTGCACGTAACGGTGCTCCCCTTTTATTGGGTGTAGGTGAAGAGGGTAACTATGCAGCTTCCGATGCTTCCGCTTTGCTGCAAGTTACTAAGCAAATGATTTATTTAGAAGAAGGTGATGTTGCAGAATTAAGCAGTGATGGCTATCGTATTTTTAACTGCACCGATGGCAAGATTGATAAAGAAGTGGTGCGTAAAGTCCACCAGAGTGCGCTAACCAATGAAGCAATTGATTTAGGCCCGTATGCGCATTTCATGCAAAAAGAGATTTTTGAGCAACCAAGTGCTGTCGCAAACACATTGGAAATGGTTTTTAACGCACAATCTATATCACCAAATCTATTTGGTGATGCAGCAGAAAGTATTTTTTCTCAGATAGATAGCATTCTAATTCTTGCCTGTGGTACCAGCTATCACGCAGGGTCTGTCGCTCGGTATTGGTTGGAAACGGTTGCAGGGCTGCCATGTAACGTCGAGATAGCGAGTGAGTATCGTTATCGTGATCCAATAGCCAATCCTAATACCTTGGTGGTAGGAATTTCTCAGTCTGGTGAGACTGCCGATACTTTGGCCGCGCTAAAATACGCAAAATCATTGGGACATCGCCATAGTTTGTCCATTTGTAACGTTGCTGAAAGTGCGTTAATACGACAAACAGATTTATGTTTTCTTACGCGTGCAGGGCCAGAAATTGGTGTCGCTTCAACTAAGGCATTTACTACTCAGTTGGCCTCGTTATTGCTGTTAACAATTACCTTGGCAAAAATGCGCAGCAAATTATCACATGATCGTGAGTGTGAAATGATAGCGGCTCTGCGTCACTTGCCTGTTGCGCTACAACTTGCATTGCAAGTGGAGCCACAAGTTAAAGTTTGGGCGAAGCGCTTTGCAGCTAAGCGGCATGCATTATTTCTGGGACGTGGTGTGCATTACCCTATTGCCATGGAAGGGGCGCTCAAGCTCAAAGAAATCTCATATATTCATGCCGAAGCCTATGCGGCTGGTGAATTAAAGCATGGTCCACTTGCCTTAGTCGATAGTGATATGCCAATTGTCGCTATTGCGCCGAATGATGTGTTATTGGGTAAGCTTAAATCAAATTTGCAAGAAGTAAATGCGCGTGGTGGTGAACTCTATGTTTTTGCGGATGCAGACTCTCAAATACAACAAAGTAACAATGTTCATATCATCCGATTAGCTGAGCACGCAGGAGTGCTCAGCCCTATTCTTCATACTATTCCGCTACAATTATTGGCTTATCATGTGTCCTTGCAAAAAGGTACGGATGTTGATAAGCCGCGCAATCTAGCCAAGGCTGTTACTGTTGAATAAATAACAAATTGTTTGTTATGGATTTACGGGTTAAATCGGAGGGAAAAGTAATCTCTAAATAAACGTACTTTATCCATAAGGGTTGGGGTGATAATATTGAGCTACTTCATTTGAGGGTAGAGATAAATGGCAGGTCATAGTAAGTGGGCTAACATCAAGCACAAGAAAGCGGCGCAGGATGCTAAGCGCGGCAAAATTTTCACGAGACTAATTAAAGAAATAACCGTTGCTTCGCGGATGGGAGGAGGTGATGTTGACAGTAATCCGCGTTTGCGTTTGGCCGTAGACAAAGCTTTTGAACAAAATATGCCAAAGGATAATGTCGAGCGTGCCATCAAACGTGGTAGTGGCGACTTGGAAGGCGTTGATTACGAAGAGATCCGTTATGAAGGCTATGGTACCGCAGGTGCAGCTGTCATGGTTGATTGCATGACGGATAATAAAATTCGAACAGTTGCGGATGTGCGCCATGCTTTTTCTAAACATGGTGGTAATCTCGGTACGGATGGGTCGGTTGCATTTATGTTTAAACACTGCGGACAATTGCTTTATGCGCCCGGCACTAACGAAGAAAAACTAATCAATGCTGCATTGGAAGCGGGTGCCGAAGATGTGATGAGCAATGACGATGGTAGTTTTGAAGTTATTACTGCGCCTTATGAGTTTGTTACAGTTAAGGCGGCATTGGATAAAACAGGTTTCAGTGCGGAGCACGCGGAAGTCACCATGAAGCCAACTAATGAAATTGAGCTTAGTGGTGATGATGCCGTGAAAATGCAGAAATTACTGGATGCATTGGAAAATCTAGATGATGTGCAGGAGGTTTATACCTCTGCAGTTATTGATGAGTGAGTTATTTTTAATAATGTTAGCTGACCGTAATTTGTATTTGCATGATGTCAGGGATATATATGTTATCTGATGGGCGGCAAGATTCGTATTCTTGGCATTGATCCAGGGCTTCGTATTACCGGTTTTGGGATAATCGAAAAGACGGATAAAGAGCTTACATACGTCAGTAGTGGGTGTGTTAAAACCGTAGATGAAGCGTTACCGTTACGCTTAAAATTGATTCTCGATAATCTCAACGAAGTTATCCAACAATATCGTCCCGATCAGGTGGCTATTGAACAAGTATTCGTCAATGTAAATCCAAAAACGACATTACTTCTTGGGCAAGCGCGAGGTGCGGCAATTTGTGCGGCTGTTTTAAATAATCTTATGGTTGCAGAATATACGGCATTGCAGATTAAACAGGCAGTTGTTGGTAATGGTCATGCCAAAAAAGATCAAGTGCAAGAAATGGTGGTACGGTTGTTAAAACTCGCTGGAAAACCCAGTGCGGATGCTGCAGATGCACTTGCCTGTGCAATATGCCATGCAAATGCTGAATCGGGGTTGGGAGGCATTTTTGCGGCAGGTTATCGGATGAAACGAGGGAGACTTGTATGATCCTGAGGTCCTCAGTTGACCGCTATAGTAATAACTAATCTTATGAAAAAAACTAATATTTTCCATATGGTACTCACCTTAAGGGTGAGCCACGCTATGATGCTTATAGCACGCTGTCGTTGTTTTTTTGCTGTGTTGCAATTCGTTGTAATAACTGGTTGTTACGCCTCATTGCGCCGTACCAAAAAGCAACAACAACAACGCACTCTAAACACCATCCAACTGAGGATTTTAGGATGATCGGACGCATGACAGGTCTATTACTTGAGAAACTGCCACCATTGGTATTGGTGGATGTGCAAGGTGTGGGTTATGAAATAAACGTGCCGATGAGCACTTTTTATAATCTACCAGCGGTGGGTGAAAAAGTAACCTTACACACGCATCTTGTTGTGCGTGAAGATATGCATTTACTCTTTGGGTTTGCTTCAGAAGAAGAACGTCAAGCTTTTCGTCAATTAGTGAAGATTTCTGGTGTGGGTACAAGAACGGCATTAGCCTTATTGTCGGGGCTAAGCGTTGCTGATTTACATCATTCAGTTGCCACTCAAGATGCTGGTCACTTAGTTAAAATTCCTGGTATTGGTAAGAAAACAGCTGAGCGTTTGCTGTTAGAATTACGCGATAAATTTAATTTCGATGCGATTAACTGCGATAGTGTTTCTTCATCGTCAAATAGTAATAATGACATACTCAATGCATTGCTGTCGCTGGGTTATAATGACCGAGAAGCTAATTGGGCAATCAAACAAATTCCAGCAAATGTGGGTGTGTCTGATGGCATTCGTCAGGCATTAAAGTTGCTTTCTAAGGAAAAATGACATTGATGTGCATCGTGCATGATTGAAACTGATCGACTGATAGCGACTGTGTCTTCATCTTCTCAAGAAGAAATACAGGAACGTGCTCTACGTCCCAAACAACTTGAAGAATATATTGGTCAGGAAAAGATTCGTGGTCAGTTGCAGATATTTATAGAAGCAGCACGTCGTCGTAGTGAGGCGTTGGATCATGTGCTTCTGTTTGGGCCACCCGGTTTAGGCAAAACTACATTAGCTCACATTATTGCCAAAGAAATGGGTGTGAATTTGCGTCATACATCCGGTCCCGTATTAGAGCGTCCAGGTGATTTGGCGGCGCTACTTACTAATCTTGAACCCAATGATGTGCTATTTATTGACGAAATCCATCGCCTATCACCCGTAGTGGAAGAGATTCTTTATCCTGCATTGGAAGATTATCAACTCGACATAATGATTGGTGAAGGCCCTGCTGCACGTTCAGTTAAACTGGATTTGCCGCCTTTTACTTTGGTTGGTGCGACAACGCGTGCGGGTATGTTGACGAATCCGTTGCGTGATCGTTTTGGTATTGTTTCTCGATTAGAGTTTTATTCAGTTAAGGAGCTCAGTAAAATCGTGACACGTTCTGCAGGATTGTTAAATATGCAGATATCCTCTGATGGGGCCATGGAGATTGCTCGTCGTTCCCGTGGTACGCCGAGGATTGCTAATCGTTTGTTACGTCGCGTACGTGACTATGCTGAAGTTAAAGCAGATGGTCATGTCACCCGCGCAGTGGCGGATGCTGCTTTGGTTATGCTTGATGTCGACGCGATTGGATTGGATGTGATGGATAGAAAATTACTCTTGGCTGTACTAGAAAAATTTTCTGGTGGTCCAGTTGGCGTGGATAATTTAGCGGCAGCCATTAGTGAAGAACGCGATACGATTGAAGATGTTCTTGAGCCTTATTTAATTCAGCAGGGTTTCTTGAAACGTACTCCGCGTGGTCGTATGGCCACAACGATTACGTTTGAGCATTTTGGTGTAGCTTTGCCGAAAGGTGGGATAAATGCGGACTTGTGGGAAGATAGTTAGTCGATGCTTGCACTACTAAAAAATTGAATAATTATTGATAAGATTATGCCAATTCAAACACTACGCCTTATTGTTTTTACGTTGTTGACGGTTGTTATTATGTTGTTTTTTTACACCAGTCAACAAAAAACACATTATCAACGAACCGCGATAACCGCCATTAATCAAATTTTGACTGAAATATCCAGCTGGGAGAGAGACGTTTTGTTGTATCATCTGGCACCCGAGACGACTCAAACGGTTAACGAGGCACAACTGGACGAGTTGCTTAGGCTCTATCGACCGTTTGGGAGATACCGTGCGATTGATGATTTGGATTTTTCAAGAACTGTCAGTGCGTTCTCATTAATTGGGGAGAAACGCGTTAATTATTCAGGCACTGTCATTTTTGATGCAGGGCTTGTTAATCTGAATATTACCTTGGTTCAGCGCGGTGGTTTTTATCTGATTTATAATTTTTCTTTAACCAAGGCGGATGATGGGTAGATGTCAGGATTGTAAAGTCTGACTTTTTGATAAATACTGAATTACCAATACTCAAAATGTGATGTTAAATAATAATTTTTCACTTCCAGTGCGCGTTTATTATCAGGATACGGATGCGGGTGGGGTTGTTTATCACTCAACACACTTGGACTTTATGGAACGAGCACGTTATGAATGGCTCAGAGCGTTGGGTTTTGATGTTCATTCACTAACAAACGTTCATCAGACATTATTTATGGTTCGTTCACTTGAAATCGAATATTTCAAGCCAGCGGTATTAGATGATTTGTTGCATATTACAGTGCAAATTACGAGCTTAGGAAGAAGCCGTATTGAAGTTTCCCATGAGACGCTATGCGGTGATACCAAGTTGGTCAATGCCAAGGTTCATGTGGTCTGTGTAGGTACTGAAACCCTTAAGCCAGTGAGCATTCCGGTGCCGCTGCGTGAAAAAATTGGACAATTATCATGAATGCTGCGCTTACCCAAGATTTATCACTTGTAAGTTTAATTAGTAGTGCCAGTGTGCTGGTGCAGTTAGTCATGGTGCTTTTGCTTTTGACTTCCTTGCTGTCATGGTGGTTTATTTTTCGGAAGTTTTTTGTTATCCGAAAAGCTGTCAAGGAATGTGATGAGTTTGAAGATTTGTTTTGGCGGGGATCTGATCTTAATGCGCTTTATCAACGTACAACGAATGGGCGTCATTCTGTAGGTGGTATGGAGCGTATTTTTGAGGCAGGTTTCAGAGAATTTGCCAAGCATCCGTCGGGCGCCGATATCAGAGTTGTGATGGATGGCACGCGTAGAGCGATGCGGGCAACCTATCAGAGAGAAATAGACAAGCTTGAGACGCACTTGCCTTTCTTGGCAACCGTGGGTTCTGTTAGTCCGTATATTGGTTTGTTTGGTACGGTGTGGGGTATCATGAATGCTTTTCGTAGCTTATCTAACGTGACCCAAGCGACTATTGCACATGTCGCACCAGGAATTGCCGAAGCATTGATTGCAACAGCGATGGGTCTGTTTGCTGCCATTCCCGCAGTGATTGCCTATAACCGATATGCAAGCAACACAGACCAGTTGGCTTCTCGGTATGAAAGCTTTATGGAAGAGTTATCAAACGTGCTGCAGCGGCGTGCTGCAGAATGAGCATGAGTTTGCGAGGATTGAATGGATAGGCATCGCACAAGACGTCGCCGCTCTATGAATGAGATCAATGTGGTTCCCTACATTGATGTGATGCTGGTGTTGTTGGTTATCTTTATGATCACAGCGCCACTGATTAGCCCGGGTCAGATTGAATTGCCGCAGGTTGGTGAATCATTGACGCCACCGGTTGCGCCGCTAGAGATAATGATTAAAGTTGATGGTAGCTTGACTTTGCATGATCGTCTTAGTGATGGTGCGGCACAAGGTCTCAGTCTTAGTCAATTAGCGAATACGATTCAGCAAAAGCAAGCTGTGAATAGTGAACAGCCGGTAGTGATTGCAGCGGACAAAGATGTGCGCTACGAAGAAGTTATCAATGTCATGGACATTTTGCAACAGCAACAAGTAAAGAAAATCGGTTTGCTCGCTAGAGAAAAATGAGAAAACTTGATACAACATTAGCGTGTTGACATTAAAGAAGCCATCACAGGTTGAGCCAGAATTGCTCT
The DNA here is from genome assembly GCA_021774155.1 of Nitrosomonas sp. Taxonomy (GTDB): domain Bacteria; phylum Pseudomonadota; class Gammaproteobacteria; order Burkholderiales; family Nitrosomonadaceae; genus Nitrosomonas. The sequence continues at coordinate 20 of JAJFJH010000096.1, read as the reverse complement.
TGTCCGGTATTTTGGCAATT
>JAJFJH010000095.1 GCA_021774155.1 Nitrosomonas sp. | reverse complement strand
TTCATCTCATCAACACTCATATCGTCATAATCCTTTGTCGTTGCAAGCCATAGGCAAGCCGCATGGCCAACATATTAATGCATAACAACAAAACTACCAGCACTAATGCCGATGCATAAGCTGGTGTATCGCCCCCTGGCACATTCATCGACAAATCGAAAATATGCAGGGCCAATGCACGACCTGAATCCATCAATGAACCGGGCATTCGATCAACGTACCCACTGGTAAACAATAGCGCGGCGGTTTCGGCCATCGCACGTCCAATCCCAAGCAGCAATCCAGCCGCCAGCGTTGGTACAGCGGCTGGTAACAACAAATGAAACAATGTCGCCGCACGCGACATACCCAACGCAGCAGCTGATAAACGGTAGGTATCCGGTACTGCGCGTAACCCTGCCTCAGCGGTGCTAACAAGAATCGGCAGCAACATACAAGCCAGCGTTAATCCACCCGATAAAATGGAAAACCCCAAACCAAGATAAATACTGAAAAAGGCATTACCAAACAATCCGAAAACAATCGATGGAACACCGGCCAACACTTGCAAACTATATCGAACCGTCACACCAAACTTACTGGAAACTGGCACGTACTCGGCAAGCAAAACCGCCGTTGTCCATGCCAAGGGCAATGCCGCCACTAAAGCCACTAACAAGATCAATAAAGTAGAAACCAGAATAGATCCAATACCACCCGCACGCCCGGCATCAAGCGGCGATTCCGTCAGAAAACCCCATGAAATATGAGCGATACCACCACGCACAAGATCAAACAAGATCCATGAGAAAACAGCACAAACAAATAATACGGCGAGATAAATGACACATTGCATCAGCCAATCACGAAAAGACCGTCGCCATGGCATGGTATTCATATTAAGCATGGCGATTTTTCCCCAACCAGCCAGCCATGCTTGACAGCACCATCACCAAAAACATCAACACCAAGCCAGACACAAACAACACGGCACGATGATCACCCATTGCATAGGCCATTTCCAACGCAATATTTGCCGCCAAGCTGCGGATGGGGTCAAACAAACTATCAGGGTACTGCACCACATTACCAGCAACCATGAGTATTGCCATAGTTTCACCAATGGCTCGGCCTGCAGCTAAAATAATACCCGCTACAATTCCCACCCGTGCTGCGGGAAAAGCCACGCCACGGATCATTCCCCAACGCGACATACCCAATGCCGTTGCATTACATAAATATTCATCCGGAACGGCCATGAAGGCAGCATAGGCCGTCAGTGTAATTGTGGGCAAAATCATCAGCGTTAATATCAAAATACCCGCCAACAAACTCGCGCCCGGCGGGTGAATTTGGTTGATAAGCGGAACCAGTGTCGTGAGTCCCCAAAAACCAAACACCACCGAAGGAATACCCGCCAACAACTCAATCAAACGCTTGTACCACAACGCCAAATAAGATGGTGCGTAATAAACAATAAACAATGCTGAAGCGATACCCAGTGGAATCGCTAGCACCATCGCACCAATACTCGCATACAACGTACCCGCCAGCATAGGCATCAGGTGATAAGCGCCTTCTAGTGGATGCCAGGACTCGTCAGTAAAAAACCGCAGGGGGGAGATATGTCCTAAAACAGGCCACGACTCAGCGATCAAAAATAACAAAATCACGAGCATCACCAGTGCTGAAATAACAGCACCCACACGCAAGATGCTGTTCAGAAAAGAATCAGTTAGCTTCGATGGGAACAAAATATTGTGCCTCGACTAAATCATGCACTTGCCCGGAGCGTGCGAATTCAATGAAACGTTGGCTTAAACCTGAAGGTGGTGCACGCGTTATCAAATTAAGCGGGCGCGATAACGGAAAATCACCACGACGCACATTTGCCACCGATGCATCGACACCATCCAATGGCAACAACAGGATAGGCGCGCCGCGCTCGGCTTCATACTCCGCAGCACCGATGGAAACATAACCAATCGCATTCGGGTTTCCTGCAACGGTTTTAATCCCTTGCGGATTATCGCCAATTATAATGTGCGGTTTAATTTGGCTGTTTCTCTGCTGAAGATAGCTTAAAAACAGTTCTAGCGTTGATCGCCCCTCGGCTTTATTAACCACCGTAATGCGCGTGTCCGACCCTCCGACAGCTTTCCAATTAGTTATCTTGCCGGTATAAATATCAACAATCTGTGGCTGGCTGAGAGTCACCATTGGATTTTTGGCGTGAACAATTAGACTAATGCCATCTAACGCAATGGTAAACGCATGCAAATCTTGTTCATTTGGTTTCAAAGCACGAGACACCATACCAATATCTGCGATTCCATTACGCGTATCGTTAATGCCGCGGGAAGACCCGCCGGTTTGAACATCAATTCTCACACCAGGATTCACCGACTCAAACCGTCGCGCAATCTCAACAACCAAAGGCGCAACAGTACTTGAACCCGTCAGCACCAGCCGCTGTGACAGTGCATCAGCACTCACCAACCCAAGCACAAAAAACACGATGCCGATTAATAGAAATTCCTTACTTTTTGGCATATTGATTATTTTCCGTTTAATGCCCAATCATACTTAAGAAATCGTATACCGTTACCCCCCGCTATCAATTTATTTTTTGTCTGAGGCGTATCGGCCAGGCTATCTGCATACTGCGCAAAAAACTGATCAAGCGAATGCCAACCACCCCAGCCACGCTCAAAATCATCACCATACCAATCAAATATTCTAGATACTTCAAGCCTTCCCGTGCTGGCGTTAAAACGATTACGTGAACGATCCGCCAGGAAAGCATGGGTTACGATTTCCAATTGCGCCTCCAATTTCGCACTGGTAAACGCTTCGTTCAATAAAGCCGGGCAACCAATCGACGCACAATTGACCGCAAAATGAATGCGTGACTCATCATAATCACCCGGATTACGGATCATGCCATGCTCGACGTCATCCAATGACCGCATTTTACCCAGCAATGGGATAAACTCATTTTTCCAAGGGCTGCGAAATAACGAACCCAAATCCTTGATTGAATCAAGCCGAGGATAGCGCGTGAGAATGAGTTCAACCGTAAAAGCATTATACGCATTGATCAAAAAAGCCAGCCGCTCAGGCTTAGACCAAGTTGAAAACTCATTTGAGCTTACAGCTGATAATTGTGACAGATAGGTACGCAGCTCGGTGCGTTTTTGAAGAAAAGCACCGTAATCCACCTGACTGGCTTGGCCTTGGTTGATCATCTGCACATGGTTCTGTAATAGGCCATCCCAAACACCATGATCAAATTCAGATGCTGATACAGCGGTTACCTTTACTGTTAAAAACAAAAATAAAACTAAAAGTAGTCTCTTAATTAATCTCATATCAGCCTTTCTTCATTATTTATAGGATTGACAATCTAAACACACTGTTCCCCACTCAACTAAACAAATTGTCACTTTAGTCGACAACCCATAAGAACCCTTACAAACAGGTATATCTAGAAACCAGAAACATCATAGGAGTCGCGACAAAATCTCCTGGTGATCGGTCCGCCAGTCTTGGTAGACACTAGGAGTCTGTCGGATAGGGAGATAATTAGGCAGACGAATGGGATGCTTGCATCAAATTGCCGATAAAACTCACTTCCATTCCCACTTATCATTAAATATCAACATTCAAAATGCCACTTGTTCTTCACTTTATCTTCAAAATTCCGTTAGTGGGAACCTAACCAACAGATGCCTAGTACACATGATAATATTATCACTTATTCCAATCGCGGCTTTCCTGGTTGTCCGCTTAAAAACCGTAGCGCTATTGCATGCGCATTTATTGTTAAAATGGTTTACAACATGTCCACAGCCTGGGTGTTGTTAAATCGGCTGGCTAGTGTAATGGTTTAATAGGAGAAAAAACTTGTCTAATAGTTCAGCGCTGGAGCAAGAACAAGAGTGTCTATCAAAAGCCCAGGCTGAAAAACTTGAACTGTTATATCACCAGTCAACCCCGGTAGTAATAATCAACATTCTGATTAGCTCAGGACTAACGACTATCCTTTGGGAAACTATCAATCATTTCTTGCTCCTTGGGTGGTATTGCGCTCTGGTCGTATCTACCTTATTTCGAGCTACTCTTTTTCTTAGGTATCTCCAAGTCTCACCAAAAGGAGATGCAATTCTTTCATGGGAAAAGAAGTATTTTTATACTTTATTATCATCATCGCTTATTTGGGGCCTGGGGTGTGCCTGGATGATGTCCTTGGCCCCGATATTCTACCAGGCCATCATTTATTCGTTTCTTCTAGGAATGTCCGCAGGTGCATTGTCTGTTTATACCGCCATACGAAAATTTGCGCTTTCAACAATTATTGTTGTCTTACTTCCGTCTTCAATCTTGCTTTTGTTTCAAGATGATAGAGCCCTTGTTATTTTAGGGATGTCTGGAATAATTTTCTTAATGTCCTGTTTCCGTGCAACCAATATTCTTGCTAAAGCACTCCATCAAAGCTTTCTGTTGAACCATCATTTAGCTATAGAAAAAGAGAAAGTGGAATTGATGGCCAAAACAGATTCACTGACGGGGCTATCTAATCGTGCTTCTTTTTCTGATTTAGCTAAAATTCAGGCAAATTATTGCAAACGCTATAGCCAACCCATGTCAATCATTGTCTTGGATGTAGATCATTTTAAAAAAGTAAATGATAGCCTTGGACATCATGCTGGTGATTTAGCGCTGCAACACCTCGCCAAGATACTTCAAAAAAGTATCAGAAAGTCTGATATCTGCGGAAGGATGGGAGGCGAAGAATTCACAATATTCCTTCCAAATACTGATCAGGAAGGTGCTATAAAGATAGCAGAGAAAATAAGAGTCTGTATTGAAAGTAAAGAGGTAGAGAATCCTAATGGCTCATTTCATATTACTGCCAGTCTTGGCATAGCCACAGGGATAATTGAGCTTACACAGTTAATAAGAATGGCTGACATAGCCATGTATCAAGCCAAAAATTCCGGTCGTAATAAAATTTGTCACTATAATGAGCATAACAAATAAAAGTTTTTGCAACTACTTGCCCCCCTAAAAATAATCAAAAAATGCTTGAAAATTCTAGTGGGATGTTCAGATCTATATAAGTAGGCTGCTTATAAAGACCTCGTATATTGACACTGCCAAAGAAATTCATTGCAATATCAGTGTTGATCAGGCTGAACCGCATGATATCGTTTAGACTTTAGGACTTTAACCTTTGGGTCGGATAGGTGCTGTGGTTAATTTCACTTTCAATCAAACAAAATGGTAACTTGGGCCGACTGCTAGCAAGTAGGGCCGGTATACGAGAAAGGGAACGAACGATGAACGAAATTGCCTGCGTTGTTGGTATTGATGTAGCTGAACGTAAATTTGACGTAGCATTACTTATCCATAAATAAAGCACCCCGCCGCAAGCAGCGAGGTATTAAAAGCGCTTTTCAAGCTGCTGGTTTTCAACCAGCCTTCGCCCCAAGGGGCGAGGAATTAAACCCGGAAGATAATAAATTTTCTCCGCGCGCCCTGCACCTATCCCCGCAGCAAGATTACGGGGTATTACGGAGCAGAAAACCAAAAACGACGCGCTACGCTGACTTCAAAAACAAAAACTACAATGTTCCCCGTGGCAAGACCACGGGGAATCGCAAGTTTAACTGTCGAGATAATTTACATTTCAAATTATAATTTGAAACAAATTAGTATAATACCTTTACAAATCATTGGCATGATCAATTGGCACGTTATTTGCTTATTAATTAACCGTAACAACAATTAACAATATTATTAACTCTATAAAGATAGGTGAGAACGTGAAAAGCAAATTCTGGAGTATATTAGTAGGTTCCCTTTTTGCAACGACACTAAGCATGTCGGTTGCCAATGCTTTCGTTATTGACACTTTGTTAGGTTCAGCCCGGCTTGCTAACTCAGGAGATGCGACAGAACTGGCTTATCTTAAATCAGTAACGGGCGATAACAGCTTGACGTTAGATTTTAAGGTTGATAGTAATGATACTGGTTTCAACTTTGCTGTTAATGGGCCTGACTCATGGTTTATTGACGTTGGCCCCAACACACCCGGATACTTTATGTTGAAATTTGGAGTAGGTAATACACCTGCTATGCAGCCTGATCACTTTGTTTTTCAGAATGCAGGGGAATTAAACAAGCTCGTATGGTCAAATAGTCAGGTGGACTTCTTGACGGGGGGCGCTAACTGTCCCACTAATAATGGGAGAGGTTGCAACATTGGAAGATTGAGTCATTACGTTGGAACAAATGGCGGCGGTGGTGGCGGTGGCCCTAACCAAATCCCTGAGCCTGCCGGCCTGTTATTATTATGCACAGGGTTAATAGGATTAGCTTATACAAGACGTCGCACAAGCTGACCTAAAAAATAATAAAAGCCACAGCGAAAAAAACACCACTAACCTGGTGTTTTTTTTTGGAAACACGGCGGGCTCTGTTGAAAAAACAGCATTGACCAGAGTAAGTCTATGATATGTTGGATTATGCGGTATAAGTATAGAGCTGTCTTTCAATGAAACGGATTTCTCCTATAAGACCTTGTTTACGCATCCATGCACTCATTTTTCCTTTTTTGAACATGCATATGATTTCAAACCCCTTGATCGTCGCATAGGCGGTTTTCATGGTTTTAAAACCGCGCACTGGATTTATCAAGCGCTTGAGCTTGCCATGATCAACTTCGACAATATTGTTCAGGTATTTTACCTGTCGGTGTACCGTATCCTTTGGGCATTTTCCTTTAATCTTCACATAGGCTTCATCTACTCGCCTGCTACGGCCAATCGTTGGCTTATAGCACCAACGCAGACGTTTCTCTATTTCCGGTGCATAATGTTGAACCCAGCGGTAAAGCTGGGTATGGTCTACTTCAAATCTTCGCTCCAGCATCATTTCTTACAAGTCACGATAGCTGATCCCGTATTTACAGTACCATCTAACACAAGCAAGGATTACGCTACTCTGGTAATGCCGCCATTTGAAATCCGACATTGCGATATATCCTTAGAAAATCAATAATGCACCAACTTGCTTATTTTTTGCAATAGATCCCTTGACGGTATGGAGTTAATCCCGCATTGCACAGAGTACACTTGTTGCGGATACAATAAGATTGCCGTCAATATCAAAGATTTCTGCATTCACAGTTCCATTTTGAATAAAATCGGAACTGATTTCTTTTGCACCTTTTGCAACATCATCGGCTGAACTGTCAAAATCGAATTCAACTTCATCACCAACGGTAGTCTTAATCAAACTAATTGCCGACCCAGCTCCCGACATAATGGCTGAAGAATAATCGCCTGAAGCTAGGTTTCTTCCATCGACCGAGATTTTTGAACGGTTGGTACGATTTTCGCAACTTACTAAAATTTTAGCGGCACCAGCCTCGGTAATATCATCATCATTCACAGAGACAGCATCATCATCAAAAGCGGCAAAGTCAGCAACTCTCAGACAATGCGCCTGGTCTTCTGACTCAGCAAAAATCAATTCATAATTGAAGGAATTACCTCTTCGTTCAAGAATGACATCGAAGAATTGATCATTCAAAACCGCATCATCAGAATTTTTAACTTGGACACAAGGTATCGTTAACTCGTTTGAAATAAAATCTGCACGTGACACACCGCTGATTTTGTCAGCCCATACTAGATTACAACACGCAAATAAGCCCATAATAGATACAAATTTGGTGAATTTCTTCATTAGGTTTCTCCTTTATTATTAAATATTGGTTTACTATCCCAACCATCTGAATTCATCTGCATTTTAATGCATAAAGCAGCGTGGCAGTAAGGAATATTCTGAGAAACGATAACTGTAAGTTGTTAAAACAATTCGGTTATATTTTAGTTGGGCTTATGAGAACTATTTGACACGACTGGCCGTAATATTATCTACACGTCAGCTATATTCCTTCATGTGCAGTGGAATCGAATACCAAAATAAAAAGATCTACTTTCCTCAACCAAACGCAGGGCTACCCGTCAGATTACGACATGGCACCACCACCTGGATCACTTGGGGCAAGCTTAAGAAAACATAATCACATTCACCATTAAGCGTGTCATTCTGACCGCGCTTATCCACCTTCGCTAATCGCTCAATCACCTATCGATAGACGATCAAGCGCAGCCAGAAGCACAGCAGCGTAGGTTCAGGTCTATATAGCAGCCTATTTATATAGACCTGAACCTAGAGCTGTAACCTCAATTTGACTTTATTTTCTTTTTATTTCAATAAGATAAATAAGCGTGCCATTGTCTGTGAAAGAGTCGACACTTACGGAACCTACACTTTCCTCTGTATGCGCTGTTTCTATAACCTGCCCGGTTTCATTAATAAATTTATATTGTATGAAGTAATCTTCATCAGAAGACAATCCGATATTTGCTACCTTAAAAATCGCATCCTTGATAAAATAGATTTCTACTAAGTAGACAAATAGGTCAATGAAATTTTCGGGGGTGCTGATTAATTTTGTTAACGTAAACTCGCCTTCGTGACAATGGTGACTCCCCTCACTATCACTTATAAGATCTTTATCTAAATCTAAATTCCTTAAAATTGTATATTTAGGCTTATCTTTAAAAACTAACAAATTATATCGAGTATATAATTTCTTACCACCTTGTCGACATTTGACTATTCCATGCTTTGTTGAAGCGCCCAAATTGAGGTGTATAGTTAATTCAAAATTACTCGCATTTGCCAAATTATTTACGAAAAAAACCATTGATAGTATTAGTATAATTCTCATGAAGTGATCCTCTATTCTAGAGATAACATCAGTATGTCTTCCATGCAGAAAATGGCGAGAGTTATAGCAGCAGGCCTCTGCTTTAAATATTACAATTATAAGTTACACAACCCTAGGGTCTAGAGTTGTATTACGGCAATGAGCTATAACCTATTGCGTGTTTTTGAAGAGGTATCGAAAATACAAGACTCGACATTAATTCACCCATCTGACAAAAAATACACAGAAGCACTAAAAATAATAAGACAACAAGCCTCCGAAAAAAGGGCAGTTTGTGAATCCATTGTTCTATCAGAAAAGAACGTGCGTATAAGCTCCTATACTATTCGGGCGGTTCAAAACGCAATAATCACTAGAAAGTCTCTGGTTAGCTTGATGAATGGCCTCGTGGCTCGATTAGTGCTAAGGGTGTGCCTAATGGGGGCACTGATGATATTTATAGTCCTTGCATTGTTAGATATCCGACTACGCTGCTGCATTCAAGTGCTCAGCAGCAGCCGTCGAAAGCTATAGAGATGGCGTTTAAAATGAATGATTATGCCTTCTCATCGCAACGAATAATAACAAGCCTGTTAACAGCAAAAACAACGAAGCTGGTTCTGGGACGCCTACCGGCGCGCTTACCGTCGCAACTGCTTCATTGATAGTGATGGGCAGGATGTTAAACCCGGATGAGTCGGAAAAAATCACGTTGCCGAGAGACAATGCACTAACTCCGGCGGCGATCGCATCGAAACTGATAGTTGCCAGTAAAGATGGCCCAACAATATCCAGGCCGCTGAGTGCAAAAGTCGTTTCTGAGAAACTGACGAAATTTGCACCTATCGTGTCGTCGATGGGAAAGGTGTCAAGGCCAAAGATATTGCCGCTAGTAACCGCTGTGGCAGTCAGAATCGCCGGATCAAAGCCGAATGAGAACTGAAAACCGGCAAAGTCGTTGACGTCCTGGACCAGCACATCGACAGCAAAACTGTCACCGACAGTTACTCCAACGTTGTTGTCGATTGCGCCACCAGAGGCACCATCCACCGAGATTAACGCGGCCTGGGAAACACTGGACACCAAAAGAGTTAGAACGACTAACCAACTTCTAAATATTACTTTCATATATATACACCTTATTACTTTAATTGATTTCGGAAGACGGCACTGTGATGATTCACAGTAGCCGCACCCCACTTAGTTCAGACCTGCAATCCACTCACCCTGCATAATGCACAGGGAAAGCAGGCTGACAGACAATATCGCTTTCATATAACCAGAACGTTTCATTTACTGAACCGCACACCGTGGTCGAGTGCACTCGGTTATCACACGGCGATAGTCAAGCACATTGATAGTGCCGTCGTTGTTCATGTCGAATGGGCTGCCAGGTTCCACCTGATGGCCGAACACTCCGCGGAGAATCATCAGATCATCTAAGTCGACGTCGCCATCCATATCGAAATCACCAGGAATCACTCCCGGACCTGCGATTGCACTCAGTGCGGCATCCGCTTGGATTAATCCGAAGCCGGTTCCGAAGTCAAAGCCAGTGTCAAACCCCGGTGTGCTCGGATCATCCATATCGATTGCCGTGTTTTGTAATGCTTCATTAATAGCGGCAGGCGTTATTCCCGGCACCAATTCATTCATCAACGCGGCAACAGCTGCAGCATGCGGAGCAGCCGCCGAAGTGCCGAAGAAGTTGGAAAATCCGTTGCCTTCGGGATCTTCGCCACCGAAGAATGATGTATCGCCGCCATCCGGCGCTGTAATGGTAGGATTCTGACGAACGTCCGGTGTGGCAAGCCGGTTTCCGGCAGTATCAAAAAGAATCGGGCTGCCACCGGCTGACGAAGAACCTTCAATGAGCGGCGGATTCTGTCCGAATTCTGGCGTTTCTTGATACCACGCCGCACCGACACCCGATGCGCCGACGGCCAGAGGGTGACCATAGGAGGCGCCGGTCTGGGTATCGTATTCACCGTAAGTTAGGTTTTCATTGGCATCGAGTGTCTTCATCAGCCCCGGATTAGGACCACTAGATTGCAGGATTACCAAATTGAATGTAGTCTCAGTACCCGTGTTCTCATAAAAAAGAAGTTCGAGTGGATCTCCTCCAAAATTACTATCACCGCCGGAAGCAAGAGGCGGCTCCGTAGTGTCACAGGATTCATCGTACAGGAGAATATCCAAATCACTTGTCGAACCCGGCGCTCCACTAACTGAAAAGAACGGTTGGTCCCATTGAAAGCTTATGTTTATGCTTTGTCCAGTTGGAATATTGACCTCCTGGCAGATATCCACTCCGACCCCCGGATCGAAGTCATGCGCCTCCTGAACTACGTTGGCAAAGGAAACGGTCTGACCACTGGGCGAGAACGGAGCCTCATAAGCCCTACGGGCGGCATTTCCAGTAGAGGTGAAATAGGATACGCCTTGAGCGGCTACCGTATCGATCGCCTGTGCGATGATGCCATCCTGGTAGAACGGCTCCGATGCATCGCTGATGTCATCGTTGATTACCGTCGCACCATCGGCGGCAAGATCCAGAATGCCTTGGGCGAATCCCGCCTGACCAAGGAACGCCGTGTGGAAGGATAGTGCGGCGCCCGGCGCGACATCATGAATAATTTCCATCATCGCGCGGCCTTCGTCAGACGCCGGACAGGGTCCTTCCATGAGGACAGTGACGCCCGTGGGCAGGTCACCACTTGCCACACCATCAGCGGCACCACCGAGACAGTCATAGCTGTCTGACAGGGTGCCGACCTTGACGCCGGTGCCGTCAACATTGCGGGTCGAGCGCACCAAGTCAGATCGCATCGCCTTATCGCCTTGGCTTGTGACAACGCCGGAATGTTTGAGCATGTAAGAAGGACGAACGAGTTGCAGAGAAGACAGGTTTTTGAGAGCCGGAATTGCCGACAGCGGCAAGCGGCAGGAAACCATACGTCCGAATACGGCGACGTCTTGTGCACCAAGATTTATCAGATCATCTGCCAGAACATCTGGATCGCCCGATGCTGCGGCGTCGATCACTACCGTCTCCGCAGTTATGTCTATCATTGAATCGGACGAGTTGGAATTGGGGCTCGACCTTTGCGCGTTGTTCTGTATCAGAGAGGCCTGATACTCCTCGTGCAGTTTAAGAAGACTGCCGCTCACTTTGGCCATATCCGCCTTCGAAGGCCGCTGGCTCGACGGCGACTCTGCGCTTTGAGCCATGATGGGAAAGGCAGTCGCGACGATTGCAAACGCTCCCGCCCCAAGGACTGAATAGTAAAAACAAACCATCCACTTGTGTACTAATTTACTCATAACGAATATCACCACTTTGTTGAAAATTTTTTTGAAGTGTGGGACGCCCCACTGCCTAACCTACACTGTTGACCTGAAACTGAGCAGATTATAGCAATAATAAACTTTAGAATTCAATAATAAACTTCAGAATTCAAGAAATGGTACTGCCAAGCCACGGCAAATTTGTTCTAGCGTATGTTCGCCGAATTTTTCGGTCATTTTCAAATACACCATTTGCACATTCATCGTCAACTTTCTCATCGTCCCCTAGACACCCTTTAAACTAGTTGCTTTGATGACTCCAACAACAAAACACCACACATCACTAGGGTCACGAAACTCTAGGGTCTAGATAAGTAGTCTATTTAGATAGACTCTAGAGTTGCACCTTAAGAAGCAGATCTTATTTGTCGATAGGGTAATTTATATTAAATATCTCAGAGTGCAATATGAAAATAATTACTGGCCTTATGTTATTAGTAGCTTTAATCGGTTGCTCATCTGTTCAAACATATAACAACACATCTTCATACGCGGAATACAAAAGCGGCGGCCCATATTTATTAAAGTCCGAGCACCTACTATACCTTTGTCTCATTACATATATGAAACTGCGTCAATTAAATTTGGGCAGATACTAGATGTTACCGAAAAGAATGGCCTGAATTCAGGTGAGAGTAATGGTGGTACTGTTGAAATTACATTTACTAGCCAGACACAGTCAGCATATGTAGGCTCGTCATCAGTAAGTGGCAGAACTAATTTACAGGGTAATGTATGGTATACGGGTGCAAGTTATGCAAGATATTCCGGCAGCACTTATACAAACGAAACAGCATTCACATCTGGCGTTTCATTGGACTGGCAGAACAGCAATATGCTGGTAATAGTTAAAGATAAGAGCGGAAAACGATTATGGAGCGCTGATTATACTTATAAGGGTGGCTGGGAAATGAGTGGTTTTGCTGTTAACACCTCAACTGAAGCGTCTAAGTTATGTATTAATAGATTGGTAAAGCAGTTCAGAAGTGATTATAAAATATAACGCATTCGTTTTATCTGCTTCAGTTCTATCAATTTTGGCAAGCTGTATTCACAATTATCAGTCTATAGTTCCAGGTTCTTTAATGAATAAAGATATGGCTCATCTATTATTGTGCAGATTGTGTATACGACGAATCGAATCCTAACACTCCAATATTTTAGCCCACAGAAGAAGAACTGTCATACTGATCAACACTGATATTGCAATATTTTTCTTTGGCAGTGTCAATATTCGGGGTCCATATTAGATGCTTCATATAGGCTGACGCAATAAACTAAAACGGCCCCATTATTTCATAAGTTATTCCATCCTCTGAGCGCCCGGTTTTGCCGCGCTGTGAACTGAAATACAAACGAGAACCATCAGGACTAAAAGCAGGCCCCGTTATTTCTGAACGATCTTGACCAACGATTTGTAGCAACGGGTACGCGTCTTCTTTTGTAACGACGACAATTTGCATATTGCCTTTATCTTCCGCAACCAGCAATTCACCATTCGCATTGGCGGTAATATTATCAACGCCGGTTAAAACAGGCCATAGATAATGCGCTGCGTTATAAACAATACTCAGATGACTATTTTGAATGTCGTAGGCCCACACACGATCATCGCCTTTCGTTGTGAAGTATATAATTCCATCATGCAGCCAAATACCTTCACCGCCATCGAATGGGCTGCTATTTGCGATCTGTTTACGTGTCGGCATCGTAGTTGCTAATGGGTCAGGCAATTGATGCCAACGCACTTTTCCAATTCGACC
>JAJFJH010000094.1 GCA_021774155.1 Nitrosomonas sp. | reverse complement strand
GCCTTCAGCTTCGGCGCTACCGACGTTTTCGCCACCACGAACAGTATTGATGGCTTGTTCTAATGCCTTGCGATTTGCGCCATGTTGTTTGAGTAATCGCGCTGTTTCGTTTTGGCCATCAAGCGCAACTAATAAAAATAGTTCGGATGCAATAAATTGATCACCACGATTTTGTGATTCCTTATCCGCGAGATTTAATATATTGCCGAGATCGCGGGATACCATAATTTCGCCACCTGTCCCCGTCACTTTCGGTAAATTTTCAATACTTTGTTTGAGCGCATCGCGAAGCGGTGCAATGTTAGCGCCTGAACGTTGCAACAATGATGCAGTGCCGCCATCATCCTGTTGGAGTAGGGAAAGTGTTAGGTGTTGAGGTTCGATAAATGCACTGTCGTGCCCTACAGCTAAGCTTTGTGCATCAGCAAATGCTTGCTGGAATTTTGTAGTTAGTTTGTCAAAACGCATGGAGTTTTCCCATAAAAGATTGTTGATAAGCTAAATGGGGGGAAAGACAAGAAATTTCAAGCCCGCATTATCACGGGCGTTTATATTATTTCTTCCCTGAAGCTTAGTTACTCGAATGATTAGGTAAAGTTATCCGCTCCATTAAATAACATAAACAATCCTGACGAATAATCTTTGTGTCGCGTGTCAACATCGCAGGCATGACGGGGCGGCGTACACGTAATGCGGCACCATCGAGACGGAAAAAACTATCGGATACATCCTGGTCTTGTTCGTTAGTGGCTCTGAGTACAATATCGCGGTTTATTGGCTGCCAGCCTATCAATGTATCAATGGGCAATTCGTGGAAATTAAGGTGATCAATATCGTCGACCAAGCATAAGTCAAGTCCATCTTCCTTGAATCCAATCTCTATGTCAGACGCAATGCGCACCGTTGCAACGGTATGAAACAACTCGATATCATTTTTAGCAATGGGGCTTGATGGAATTTCAACCATATTTAGGCAGGCCGTTAGATATTCAATGGCGTGAGCAACACCTTGTTGATTATCCGGTTGTCCACATTCAAGTGTTACTGCTGTGGTAAATTCTGAAAAAGCGAGAGATTGCACGCCTTCAGGACGTGTAAAGTAGATAACGGTACGATTAAACAAGGTAGCTAAATGTAGAAAAGTCATGTCGAGTTTGTTGACGCAAGCATAGTGCGGGTTTATGCCTGTGTTGTTGTGTACGTCAATACTGGCAAATAATCCAGCTTGTTTCATTTCGTCACAAACCTGCTGTGCCATGAGATGCTCAGGTGTATCGCCTGTGTTCCAAATACGGTTAAAATCAAGTTGATTATCCAAACGTCTTTGGTGATGCTTGGCAGCATGAATATTGCCAATGAATAGCGATATAGCGCGCGGTAATTCTCTATTTTGGTGGTGGTACAATAGGTAGCGAATAGCGTTCCATCCAACAGGCTCATTGCCATGCAGTAATACGGAAATGAACAACGCAGGCGTGCGTTTCCCCGGGAGGTGAAATAAAGTGGGGCCGTCCAGTATTTTATGGAGCTCATGAGCTTCCAGCTCAAGCAATCCTTCGGGAATGTCTTGTCTTATTGTTAACATGAGGTTTTGTTACTCTAAATCTAATAGATAATATATCTGGTTAATTGCAGGGATGAGTAGAGAAAGAAGCTTGTTTTTACAAGCCTTTTTAGATTGGCCATTGATGAACCGGCTTACCATGCAGTTGTTGCCTGGCATAAGCGGTGGTTAATGCACGCATGTCATGACCATGCGCAGCAGTAAAGCTTTGTTGCCAGCTAGCGCCTGTTTGACCTGTGGCAACACGTTGCTCGATTATATCCAAGTAGCGTTGAATATCTTTTTTATTCACATTAAGCTTTTCAAGACCTGACCATGCTAGTGGTAATACCTGTTCAAGTAGATGTTGCTGGGCAGGTGTCTGTTTTCCGTTTAACCAATTTAAGTGGGCATTTAAACCTGAACGGGCCGCTGCATAAAAGTTTTTCTGTACTTGGGTGAAAGCAAGAATTTCTTCAGGTGCTTGTGCGGAATCGACTAGACCTTTAATCGCCCCGACAAATAATGCCGCATTGGCAACCGTATCTACCGTACTCGGTCCAGCAGAAATGACGCGGTGTTCAATACGCAAGTGTGGTTCACCTTGTTCGTCAAACCCGATTAATGGGCGATTCCAGCGCCAAATGGTGCCATTATGTAGCCGTAAATGCGCTAGTTTTTCAGGTGGTTCATCAAATAATGCCGGCAGAACAACGGGGAAACGATCCAGATTTTCCTGAAAACATTCCATCAACGAGTTTTTAGCATATCCTGTGCCAAAAGAAACGCGCTTGAGATCACCTTCATCCGAGTTCTTATGACCACCAATCGATACCGATTGCTCAAATAACGGAATGCGCGTTTCAGTCCATAAATGCTTACCAAATAAATAAGGTGCATTGCCAGTAGCAGCCACTATAGATCCCGATAGTATAATGGCCGCATTATAATAACGTGTTGCCAGATGTGGTGGGATCTGGAGATGCAATTGAAGCGAGGTTGCGGCGGCCTCTAACATCACATCATCATGACTGGTAAGAAGGTGCTCCTCTCCTTTAATATCAATATTTAATGGACGACCATGACGCAGTCGGAAAATTTGTTCATTCAATGCGCGGTAGCGTGGTGAATTAGACATATGTGCCAGTGACAAGTCAGATTTTTTTACCGTGGGTAAAATGCCGATCATCAGAAGGTCTGAATCTAATAATTGAGCTTGTTGGCGACATTGGTTATAGATTTGTTTTAGGTTTCGCTCCATGTCACTAAAGACTTGGCCACCTAATTGTTGCGGCATGCTATTTAATTCGATGTTAAAACTTGCCAGTTCAGGAACAACTAATGGATCATTTAATGCCTGTAGGAATTGTTCATTGATAGGCGCTGGTTGAAAGTTTTGATCAATGAGCCATGCCTCAAGCTCATATCCAAACATTTTTTGCTCGAAAGAAAACGTGTTTCCTATGAACCATTCTTTAACTATTTGGGTTTCCTGGCGTAAGCGATCAGTGAAGACTTCTAAGTCGCGCGCTTGAAAATGATTCGACAGTATTTCATTGCCCATACGGCATACGTTCCATGATGTGTATAGCTCGGCTAACAGCAAATAGCGGTTTTAGGCTAATCACGCATCCTCTGACCAGACCAAGAACGTATCATGGCCCAAACAGCAATGATGATAAATGCGGAGTGTACTAGCATAAAATAGCAAAGCAAATAAATCCATGTCCATGCTGAATCAAACCCGCCGAAAAGAATCATTAATGACGAAACGACGCCTAATGCAATCGCCGCCATTAGGTTTAATTTTATACCGAGTACTGCATGATAGTGATCAATAGTACCTTGCTGAGTTTTTCCGACTAAAATCATTAACCATATAAAGCCAATAATTGGTAAAAAAGTTAAATTCAGTAGTGAAGCTATTGTTGCTTGAGAAGCGCGTTTAATACTTACTTCAGTAACATTATTGATAGCGTTCAAGGTCTGCATAGTCTCCTTCCATTATTACATTAAATGAGTCAACGATTTTGTGACCGTATGATTCTAAAATAGGCTAGCTAAGTATAGCGTTTTTTTAAGGATATAAAGCGCATTAAACCTCCCCCTTCATTTAACAGGAAATTATTACTATTGTTTTTGATTTAGAGCAAACTTGTCTTTATTATAAGGGTGATAATTAGACTGGCGGTTAGTTTTTTTTAACGAGAGAAAAGGGTGGGTATGAGCAATACTTTTTTTACAAAATCAGTCGCTCGAAATATATTTTTTGGCGGCTCGGTTTTTTTCTTTTTATTGTTTTTGGTATTAACATTTGATACGACACGAAAATTACCAAAATCTGATCACCGCGAGAATCTTACAGAAGAGGTCGCGCGTGGCAAGCATATATGGGAAGTAAATAATTGCCTTGGCTGCCACTCCTTGCTGGGTGAAGGTGCTTATTTTGCGCCAGAGTTAGGTAACGTATATAAACGTCGTGGTGAAGCATTTATTAAAGTATGGATGCAAGCAATGCCCACTGGTGCGCCTGGACGGCGACAGATGCCACAGTTTAATTTAACCGATGAACAGTTAGATGACTTGGTGGCATTTCTAAAATGGACTTCAGAGATTGATACACAAGGTTGGCCACCGAATATTGAGGGCTAAAAGTGACCTGTCTTGAAAATTTGAACTTAGAAAAGGAAGAATTATGCAGTATCAATCTCAATTTGTAGCAAAACCCTATTTTGTTGCGGCTGTTGGACTATTTATTGTGCAAATAATTTTTGGCCTGATCATTGGCACACAATACGTTGTGGGCGATTTTCTATTCCCGGAAATCCCATTTAATGTGGCACGTATGGTGCATACCAATTTACTGATTGTGTGGTTATTATTTGGGTTCATGGGTGCGGCTTATTATCTTGTGCCAGAAGAGTCAGAACGGGAATTATTTAGTCCTAAACTCGCAATCATCACTTTCTGGGTTTTTCTGGTGACAAGTGCATTAACGGTCGTAGGTTATTTGGCCGTGCCTTATGCCACACTAGCAGCAATGACGGGTAATGATATTTTGCCGACCATGGGCCGTGAGTTTCTTGAACAACCGCTGATCACCAAGGTGGGCATCTTACTCGTTGTTGTTTCGTTGCTCTATAACGTCAGCATGACAATTTTAATGGGTCGCAAGACCTCAATAACCATCATTTTGTTGATGGGTTTATGGGGGCTGGCTTTTTTCTGGCTGTTTGCTTTCTATAATCCTGTGAACCTT
>JAJFJH010000093.1 GCA_021774155.1 Nitrosomonas sp. | reverse complement strand
TTGGCATCAAGAACGACCATGACAGATGGTAACGATCTTTTAGAGCGGCTGTGTGTCAGTACAATTGCAACTTCACCTGTATTGAGTTCCACAAGACTGCCAACGGGAAAAGCTCCGATACAATACTCAAATTGTTCTACTAGTGCCGCATTAAGTCCGCTGAAAGACATTCCTTTAAGCCGACCAAAAACTTCAGGTAATCTTGTGGCCGGTGAGCTAGGTTGTGATCTGGCAAGTTCTAGGTAGGTATCGACAATTGCAGTCATTCGTGCATAAGTGTTGAGTTGATTAGCAGTCAACCCGCGTGGGTAGCCGCTACCATCCTCACGTTCATGATGCTGTGAAATTATTTCTGACACTGCTGCGGGAATATTGTCGGATTGTTGAATTATTTTTTCGCCGTAAGTGACATGGTCTTTCATGTGTTCATATTCTTCATGTTTGAGAAAATGTGTTTCATTCCTCATTTCCGCGGGTATATGTAATTTGCCGATATCCATTAATAGTCCACCTAAACCCAGCATGGACAATTCCACTCGTGGAAGTCCAAGATGTCGTCCAAAAGCGAGCATATGTATTGAAGTGTTAATTGCATTATCGTAAAGAAATACGCCTGAGGACTTGAGCTGCGCGAGTAGAAGCATTGCATCGGGATTCCTCACAACACTATCATTCATTGCGTAGATCGCATTATGCGCATCACCTATTTCTAACCTGTTGTTGAGTTTAAAGTTTTCATTAACTTCTTTAATAACTTCTAAAGCCACAGAGCGCACTTTGCTAGCGACAGGAAGCTCTTCTTCTAATGTGCACTTGTCGGTATATACTAGATCGCCATGAAAAGATGACTTTCCAGTAACAGCTCTAGGCGTTTGATGAGGGTGTTTGTTAACTTTAATTGCTTCATGGATTTTTACTACACCAGATACTTCGCGGCGATATTTCTTGATAATATGTGCTGCACTCTTATTTAAGTCGATGTAAACAAATGCGCAATAATTTTCAAGCTCTAACATATCTTCCATGTCTTTAATAAGAATCCCCTGAATACCATAAGGTGTTTCAAGCCATGGTCGGTCTAACTGACTGACATACATGCCAAATCTCAAATCTCTGACTTTTATTTTAAATAAGGAATTGCTCGCTTCCACTTGGACGTCCTTTGATCTGATTATCTTTGTAGTTTTATGTAAATAAGCAGTTGGAAACTACCTTTTTCTATAACGGCTGATACATTCAAAATTTTAGATGTAACTTGCCAGTTTGCGCAAACTGGTACTGCCAAGTTAACTTCACCTGAGCGATAATAAATGGATGAGAAATTTAGTGACTCTATACAGGTACCATCGATTTAACCCAGATTTTCCGTTAGGCGAGTTTTCTAATGGAAGCCATTAGAGGAACCTGTTGAACTTACGATTCCCCATGGTCTTGCCACGGAGAGCATTATAGCTTTAGTTTTTGAAGTAAGCGTAGCGCGTCGTTTTTAGTTTTCTGTGCCGTAATACCCCGCAGCCTTGCTGCGGAGATAGGCGCAAGGCGCGCGTAGCAAATTTATTGCCGTCTTGGGTAGTGTGGGCCCATTCCATTACATACAAATGGCACTGCAAATACTAAAAACATTGATGTGATGTGTGCTGTCAAATATGGAGTCCACCGTGTTAAGCCGCGATTAGGCGACAATTAACCTGTCCGCTTCGAGTTAATGAGTTTTTTTAGAAAAGGTATGTTGATTTAATCGAGCCAAAAGATGATGAGGACACTTTTCAAGTAGTTTATCCTTTTCTTATGCCTTGAAACAATCTGTTATAACAGATACGCTCTCGTTGCGATGCTGCCACACTTCAGTGTTTGAAACTGCACTGGGCGTGACTTTCGGCCCAGACATGAAAGCCAACTAAAAGAGAACAAGTAAAAAGATATCCTCATCTATGGTCGACAAGAAAAGTCTCTCTGAACGTGATATCTGCACCAAATACATCACACCTGCCATTACCGAGGCGGGATGGGATTTGCATAGCCAGATTCGGGAGGAAGTGAGTTTTACCAAAGGGCGCATCATCGTGCGCGGCAAATTACATGCCCGTGGTGAACAAAAACGTGCCGACTACATCCTGTATTACAAATCCAATATCCCGCTGGCAGTGATCGAAGCCAAAGAGAACGGACACAGTATCGGTTCCGGTATGCAGCAAGCACTTAATTATGCTGAAACCCTTGGTGTTCCGTTTGTGTTTAGCTCCAATGGCGACGCCTTCCTCATGCATGACCGTACCGGTTTATCTGATAAGACTGAGCAAGAATTGGCGCTGAACGCATTCCCATCACCCACACAGCTATGGCAGCGTTATTGCCAGTGGAAGGGACTAGACACCATCGCTGCCCGACATACCGTAGAAATGCCGTACTTTGATGATGGTACAGACCGCGCACCGCGCTATTACCAAGCTAATGCCATCAACAATACAGTGGAAGCAGTGGCGAAAGCGCAGCAGCGTATCTTGCTGGTAATGGCCACCGGTACCGGGAAGACTTACACCGCGTTTCAGATCATCTGGCGGCTGTGGAAGTCGGGCGCCAAGAAACGCATCCTATTCCTGGCTGACCGCAACATTCTGGTAGATCAAACCAAGAATAATGACTTCAAACCGTTTGGCGCAGCAATGACCAAAATCAGCAGGCGCCAGATCGACAAGAGTTACGAGATTTATCTGTCGTTATATCAAGCGGTCACTGGCAACGAAGAAGCACAGAATATCTACAAGCAATTTTCAAAGGATTTTTTTGATCTGATCGTGATTGACGAATGCCATCGTGGCAGCGCTGCGGAAGATTCCGCATGGCGTGAGATTCTGGCGTATTTTTCTTCCGCCACCCATGTGGGTTTAACCGCCACACCGAAGGAGACCAAGGACGTTTCCAGCATTGTTTACTTTGGTGATCCAGTCTATAGCTACACTCTGAAGCAAGGCATTGAGGACGGCTTTCTTGCACCGTACAAAGTCGTGCGCATCGATATCGATAAAGACGTACAAGGCTGGCGTCCCAGCAAAGGCCAGACCGATAAAAATGGCCAGCTGATTGAAGACCGGGTATATAACCAGATCGACATGGATCGCACCCTGATACTAGAAAAACGCACCGAATTAGTCGCCCAGAAAATCACTGACTTTTTGGTGGCAACAGACCCCTATGCCAAAACGATCGTGTTTTGCGACGACATTGACCACGCCGAACGTATGCGCCAAGCGCTAGTGAACTTAAACCCCGAGCGAGTCAAAGAAAACCGTAAATATGTGATGCGTATCACGGGCGATGAGATTGAAGGCAAGGCCGAGCTGGATAACTTTATTAACCCGGAAGAACGCTACCCCGTCATTGCCACCACTTCTAAACTGATGACGACCGGCGTTGATGCGCAAACTTGTAAACTGGTGGTGTTAGATCAACACATCAAGTCGATGACTGAATTCAAGCAGATCATTGGGCGTGGCACCCGCATCAATGAAGACTACGGCAAGTTTTGGTTCACCATCATGGATTTTAAAAAAGCTACGGAGCTTTTTGCTGACAAAGACTTTGATGGTGAGCCGGTAATGATTTATGAGCCAAAAGGTGATGAACCACCTGTTCCGCCGGATGACCCAGGCGAAAATGGTGAGGGTGGTGGTGGTGAAGGTGGTGAAGGTGGCGGAGGCAGCGACGGTGAACCCGGCACCGGTCGCGTCAAATACGTACTTGGCGATGTCACCGTATATGTAGTCGCCGAGCGCGTCCAGTATTACGGGCCAGAAGGTAAACTGATTACCGAATCACTCAAGGATTACACCCGCCAGACTGTACGTCGGGATTATGCCTCACTCGATGACTTCCTACGTCGTTGGAGCAAAGCCGAGCGCAAGGCCACTATTTTGCAGGAGTTGGAAGAACACGGTCTTTTACTAGCGCCTTTAGCTGATGAAGTGGGCAAGGATTTTGGCGCCTTCGATTTGATCTGTCATGTCGCATTCGACCAGCCACCACTAACCCGTCGTGAACGTGCGGAGAATGTTAAAAAGCGTAACTACTTTGCCAAATACAGTGAACA
>JAJFJH010000092.1 GCA_021774155.1 Nitrosomonas sp. | reverse complement strand
TTACTCAATTAATCAAATTGACGAACTTGTGCGTGTGGATGACTCCTTGGCGCTGCATGCAATGACATATCTACGCAACGGACGGCCTGATATTAATTCCGCCATATGGTGGAAGAACTCCACAAAACGCATTGATCTCATAAAACGCGTCAATAGCCAAGTTAAAGAAGAAATCTTTAAACTAACTGTAAAAAATACACAAAATGCTGTTTACTTGCTAACTGTCTATTCCACAATAACACTGATCACATTTCTGTTTTCTTTTGTTTTTGGCTTATTTCTCATGAAACGATTGATTGGAGAGCTAAAAAATATTTCCGAAAACATGAAGACGATGTTTCAAGAAAAGAATTTTGACCATCAGTTGATTATCACAGGGAAAGATGAAATTGGTGTAATGGCTCATACCTTTAATCGCTTAATTAATGAGCGAACAAAATATGAGTCTGAGTTGCGTCTTTCTTCTGCGGTATATGAAAATGTCAAGGAAGCAATCATGATTGCTGGCGCTAATATGCAAATACATATGGTAAACCCAGCATTCAGTGAAGTGTCTGGTTACAATCAAGAAGATATTTTAGGGGAAAATTTCTTTTATTTGAGTTGCGATCTAAAGAATGAACACTCTTCTAATTTTATTTTAGATACGCTTCAACAAAACTTTTTTTGGGAGGGTGAAGTATGGAACAAGAAGCCAAGCGGCGAGTATTATCTAATCTGGTTAAACATCAACGTCGTCCGAAACAACAGTGGTACGGTTCAACAATATATTGCAATGTTTACCGATATTACAGAACGCAAACAATATGAGGATGATATCTGGCGCCAGGCCAATTATGATGCTTTAACCAATTTGCCGAACCGCAAAATGTGTATAGACCAACTGTCTCATGATTTAAAGGTTGCAAAACGAACAAATTCAAATGTAGCCGTACTCTTTATTGATCTAGATAGGTTTAAGCTGATTAATGACACATTGGGACACAACGCTGGTGATAGTTTACTTATAGAAATAGCATCGCGCCTAAAGGAAACTGTAAGAGAATCTGATTTGGTGTCACGAATAGGAGGCGATGAATTTGTCGTCATATTAAATGATATTAAAAATGTTTTTGACGTTGAGGTTGTTTCTAAAAAAATATTGTCCAACATTTCTATACCGGTTAATCTAAATAGCAGCTCTGAAACATTTACAACCACAAGCATTGGTATTGCACTTTACCCACATGATGGGAATGATGTTGAAACGCTAATGAAACATGCAGATACTGCCATGTATCAGAGCAAGAAACTGGGCCGTAATAATTTTATGTTTTATCATCAAGAAATGAACCATTCAGTAATGGAACGTATGACCATAGAGCAGGAATTGCGTAAAGCACTTAGCGGGCAACAGCTTTACCTTCATTATCAACCTATTATTGACTTAGAAACAGAACTTATTCTTGGCGCAGAGGCATTAATTCGCTGGCAACACCCAACAATGGGTCTTATTAGCCCAGATAAATTTATTAATATTGCTGAAGACACAGGCTTGATTATTCCGATAGGAGAATGGGTAGTCATGACAGCGGCCAATCAGGCATCTGAATGGAATAAAAATAGCAAGCAGTTATTAAAGATTGCCGTCAATATTTCAAGTCGCCAGTGTGTAGATAAAGAGCAGAGTATCGTCGAGCTTATTAAAAAAGTATCAACGGAAGCACCGCTAAAATCCGGCATGCTCCAAATTGAGATAACAGAAAGTCTACTAATGGATGGCACCTCCGAAACTGTTGACACACTTAATCAAATACGCGATTTAGGCTTAGGAATTTCGTTAGATGACTTTGGTACAGGTTATTCCTCGCTAAGCTACCTTAAACACTTTCCAATTACCACACTAAAAATTGACAAATCTTTTGTTAACGATGCAACAACAAATAAAAAGGATGCACAGCTTGTCAAAGCAATGGTTATGATGAGCGCGGGCTTGGATCTTGACGTAGTGGCCGAGGGTATAGAAAATGCCGAGCAACTTTCTTTTTTGAAGAGCCTAGGGTGTAAAGCAGGACAAGGTTACTATTTTTCTCGTCCTCTAAATACCGAAGATTTTGGTAAATATCTACTGGAACAGGGTGCCATCACACCTTATCCAACCGAAGAACAACTGCTGACATATCAGACTTAGAAAACAGGTTAAAAACTCTCTTTCAGATCTCTTAATAAAAAACATCGCCCCATTGCACTAAAGAATGACGTATTTTGTACGCCTACAATCGTAAAATTACCTTCCAGACATACCAGAAACCAAGATTATCGCTTTCACACCCCTTTGCCATCGTGCTAAGCAATATCAAACTACACTCAATACAAAACAATGAGACTAGACAAGTCACTTATTTTCTTAAGTTGCATTTATGTTCTTCTGAATAAATGGCAATTAACGACTTGAACTCGACAAAGAAATCATATACTGGGTCAGAAAAATTGTTGGTCAATTCTGATTCCAGGAAGCTCAAGAAATACTGGTCGCGACCAACATAAAATAATAAACTCAATAACATTGGAACCAAAAAATGGAAGTTCATATCAAGTGTTTAACGCAAGCCTGCGATAATCAGCAGATCACGTACGAAAATCTCGACGATGAAAAAAATTTCATCAAAGTCGCATTAGGCGAAGGTCTATTATTTCAACAAAATCGCACACCATTTAACACCGAAGCCATCGCTGCCATTTGCAAAGATAAGGAACATACGTATCAGCTACTTCATAAACAAATAGCCATGCCGAAGACTATCGGCTTTCTCGATTTCAACACTCATGATCATTATCAAAAATATGTGAACTATCCCTCACAAAACACCATTATAAATAAAATAGAACAAACATTTGGCTACCCAGTCGTCGTCAAAAGAAACCGTGGAGCACTAGGGAATAATGTTTTCTTATGTCAAAAAAGAGAAATGGTGGCAGTCGCACTTGACGAAATTTTTAATCGAAATAGCTGTAATTATGACTACATTGCTCTCGCTCAAGAATATATCCAACCTAAACAAGAATTTCGCGCCGTGTTTTTCCGTGGGGAGCTACTCTTATGCTATCAACGTGTATCAGGAAACCAAGAGTTTGGTGTTCGCTACTGGAATACCAATAAAGGGCATGCACTGCATATTGATGACCCAGAAGAATTATCTGCTCTATCACAGTTTGTCCGGCCCGCGTTGCAATTACCGGGTTTAAATTATGTGGGATTCGATATTATTAAAAACACCCAAGGCGAATACCATCTATTGGAAATGAATTCAGGGCCAAAATATAACCATTACATGCAGTCATACGGTGAAAGCGGTATTGT
>JAJFJH010000091.1 GCA_021774155.1 Nitrosomonas sp. | reverse complement strand
CGTGTAAAAAATCGTGAAGCCGCGAAAATTCATATAGGTGATAGAGAGCCGATATTTACAGCGAATGTTTCAGGTGTTAATTCTGTCGTTACGGTAACCCCAACTTTTCTTGATTTAGGTATAAAACTGGATGTTGAGCCGATTATTGGTCTGAATAATGATGTAACAATGAAAGTCACGCTTGAAGTAAGTTCAGTGAATGGTGAAGTGGATGCACCAGGAGATACTGGAGGAACTGTTCCAAGAATTAGAACCAGTAATGCAGAAACCTTGCTAACATTGAAAGATGGTGAAACGCAAGTGATCGGTGGACTAATTGAGGATAACGAAACTAAAAGTATAGGTGGCCTAGCAGGATTATTAAATATTCCTGGGCTTGATCGGTTGACATCAAGTCAAGATATAAAACTCACAAAAAGAGAGCTTATTTTGTTGATAACACCGCGTGTCGTACGTAATATCACGCAACCCTCTAATTTGGAAAGTGAATTTCATTTCGGGACTTCTAATATGCCAGGAAAGCTACCGGCAACGATCGGTAAGACGGCCGCAGGGTCGCTTGCTATGGCATCGGCTGGTACGGGTAGAGGCGGCGGTTCCAGAGGTACGCCGACATCGTTTTCCCCAAATAATGGATCTCAAGCGACACCAAACCCATTTGCAAGAAGCGTCGCATCATCTCCAACGATTACATTGCAAGCGCCAGCCAATGTGGGACTGGATAAAGAATTCTCCGTTCGCGTAGGGCTTGTTGGCGCAACCGCTTCGCTGACATCAGAGGCAGAGCTGAGTTATGACTCAAGTACGCTGGAAATTGTTGGTGAGGGAGATAACTCAGGTACCTACGCATTAAAACTTGGGAAAGGTGGGGCATCCGGACGAACAGCACAGATCCGATTTAAAGTCATTGCCGTCAATCCTGGTACAACTGACCTGACTATCCAGAACAGTTCGGCAGAAGATGCGGATACAGAGGAAACGGTCGAGGTTACGCTACCAACCACGTCAACGGTCAATATTCAATGACACTGAATACCACAACGCCTAAGATTAGCCGCGGTTTTACGCTGGTTGAACTAATGGTTGTGGTTGCCATTATGGCTGTTTTGGCTTCCTCTGCGATGCCTTTGCAGGAGCTGATTGTTAAGCGTGAGAAAGAGCAAGAGCTACGGGTTGCGCTACGACAAATTCGTTCAGCCATTGACGCCTATAAGCAGGCCGTTGATGACGGGCGTATCGAAGTAAAAGAAGAAGAATCAGGCTACCCACCCAAACTCGATGATTTATACATGGGCGTACCTGATATTAAAAATACCGGAAGTGGTGGAAGCACTGGAACGGCAGCGACAGCAGCAACAGGAACAGCAACGACAGCAGCAACAGGAACAACAGCAGCAACAGGAACGACTGGAACAAAGTATATTTATTTTTTGCGGCGATTACCGCGTGATCCCACATTTAAAGATTTAGATGTGGCGGGTGTTGAAACAACCTCTGCGGCAGACACATGGGGTAAACGTAGTTATGAAAGTACCCCCGAGAATCCGCAAGAAGGAAAAGATGTTTTTGATGTCTACTCCCTATCAGAAGGCAAGGCCTTAAATGGCTCGCTGTATAAAGATTGGTAAATAAGAATGGTTAAATTTCGTCAATCCGCGGGTTTCACATTAATCGAACTGCTCGTTGTGATGGCGATTATCGCCACACTGCTGAGTATCGTTTCTCCACGATATTTTAATTCGATTGATAAGGCCAAAGAAACGGTTCTTCGGCAAGACCTGGCTATCATGCGGGATGCGATTGACAAGTTTTACTCGGATATGGGCACCTATCCCATCACCCTTGATGAATTGGTTGAAAGACGCTATTTACGCAGTATTCCGGTTGACCCGTTAACAGATAGCAATGAGACGTGGGTTGAAATGCCACCACTTAATGAAGAAGAAGAGGGTGTGTATGATGTACATAGTGGCTATAACGGACAAGCATTAGATGGTTCGTACTATGAGGAGTGGTAGCCGATATCATTCCAAATTATTATTTATGAATTATCCTACATAAATGCGACATTCAGAAAAAGGCTTTATTTTTCTCTGGGCGCTATTCGCCGCGGCATTGGCGGGCATTATGCTGGCGGGAACTGGCCAAATTTGGCAGATTACGTCACAACGTGAAAAAGAGAAAGAATTGTTGTTTGTTGGCGATCAATTTAGGCAAGCTGTGATGTCTTATTATGAAGATGCTTCAGTCGGTCCAAAAGAATATCCTGAATCATTAGAGCAATTGCTTGAAGATAAACGCTCCCCGGTAACTAAGCGTCATTTGCGAAAAATCTTTATTGATCCGATGACCAATACCACCGATTGGGGTTTGGTTGAAGAACCTGAACCCGAGCAAGAAGGTAGCTCTGTAAGTATTAGCTCTGGGAAAAAGAAAGGGATTATCGGTGTCTATAGCCTGTCAAAAGGGATGCCGATGAAAGTCGAAAATTTTAAAGACCATAATGCCGATTTCTCCGAGGCGTTAACTTATCAGGACTGGAAGTTTGTTTTCTCGCAAGAGTCTGCAGGGTCAGAAACTACTGAGAAAAAACCACAATCTGATACGCCATCATCCAATTCTCCATTCGGATCACAATCCGGTTCACAATCATCTTCTAAACCCAATCCATTCTCACCTAACGCTTCACCCTCTGCACCTTCACAAACTAATCAAAACCCATTTAATCAATAATGAAGTAGAATTTGATTCGTATTTGTTTTCTGCAAGTTTTGTTTTTTACTTTTGCTATGAATATTCTGGATAAAGTTTTTCAATGGGTTTTTCGGTTAGGTTATCCGCTGATGTGCGCAGTTTGGCGTCGGGTAGGTTTTATGTCACATATTGTTCACGTCGCCGTTTGGGTCGATGGAAAGGTGCTATTGGTCAAAAATTCTTACCGGAGCCAGTATAGCTTGCCGGGCGGTGACATACATAAAAAAGAAACATCGGCGTTTGCCGCAAGTAGAGAGTTACGCGAAGAAACCGGCGTCAACGTTTCGCATACACAACTTACTTGTGTATTAAAGCTGAATGAAAATGAGGCATGGCGTAGCGCCCCCAAACGCAATGAAATTTTTGAATGCCGACTTGAGAATAAACCAAATATTAGCGTTGATAACCGAGAGGTTATACACGCGGATTTCTATACCCTTGATGCAGCCTTATCTCTGTCGTTGCCAGAAGTTACACGCAGTTATTTGCGTTTTCAATTAAGAAAAAGATAGGACTGACGTTCCGCAATGCTGACCCTTAATTCACGGTGATCTACTCTTTACTTGATATTTGTCTGCGCCCAGCGCACAAGGTCTTGCTCACTCATGGCACCTGCTTGTCGTGCTATTTCATGTCCATTTTTAAACAGCACTAACGTTGGAATGCTACGGATGTTGTAGCGTGCGGCGAGCTCTTGATGTTCTTCGGTATTGATCTTGACCAGACGCGTATTGGGTTCCAATGCGGTGGCTGCTTTAGCAAAAGCTGGCGCCATCATTTTGCAGGGGCCGCACCAGGATGCCCAAAAATCGACGAGTGTCGGAATGTCGCTGTTTGAAATATGTAGATTGAAATTGCTTTCAGTCAGTTCGATAGGTTGAGCTGTAAATAATGCTTGGTGACAGCCGCCACATTTTGGTGAGGCGTCTAATCGATCTTCTGGGACGCGATTCGTTGCATGGCAGTGTGGGCATACAATATGTAAAGACATGGTGTCGTTAGTCCTTGTTCATTTCTAGTTGTTGTAGGCGGTTACGTAACAACGCGATTTCTTCTGTCATGTCTGCAACGAGGCCTGCTAATTCTGGGTTACATTCAAAATCTCTTTCCACGGCTAAAATCTTTTTCGTGCGTATAAAACTGTGGCTATCAAAAATCCATTTTGCTGGGTCTTCGTCGATATTCTCATTGAGTAATACGCCGCATTGAACATGTTCAATAATCCATTCATGACTGACTTGGCAGCTTCTCGCCAGTTCTTTCAGGTTGAGTTTTGCATCTTCCAGTGAGATGCCATCGATTTCATGAGGCATGGCTTAGACTCCCAAGTTTTGGCGTGGATTAAAGGCGAATTCTTTCGCCATGGCTTGATAGAATTCACGTTGCTTTTGCGTCGTGGCGGGCGGAATTGCAATCTCTAGTACTAAATATACATCACCGGGTGATTTAGCTGGAATGCCGCGTCCTTTCAAGCGTAATTTGTTGCCTGATTTGGCATTTTCAGGAACACGTACTTCAACCACGCCATCGGGAACAGGCACTTTAATCATCGCGCCCAGCGCGGCTTCCCACGGCGCGATAGGCAAGGTGGTGTAGATGTCCTTCTTTTCAACCCGGTAACGATTGTGTGATTTAAAGTGCACTTCAAGAAACAAGTCGCCCGCCGCTGCTCCTCCTGCACCAGGGCCACCTTGTCCAGCCAGCCGAATCACTTGGCCCGAATGTACGCCTTTGGGGATGCGAACATTCAGGGTGTGTTCGGTTAGTATGGTGTGTCCTTGGTTGTCCAGCTTAGGCATGCGTAGTGTTAGGCTACGGCTGGTGCCTTTGTAGGTGTCATCTAAATCGAGCATAATCTTGGCGTGGTGATCTTGACCACGCAGTCGATGGTGTGTCTGTCTGGAACCTGCGCCCATTTGTTTGCCAAATAATTCAGAGAAGAAGTCGCTGAAATTAGCGCTCTGCGCGCTGTTAGTACCTCGTCCACTAAATTCAAATCCCGTATCCCAATCCGGCGGTGGCTGAAAATCACTGCCTGCTTGGTAGCTATGTCCTTGCCCTAACTGATCATAAGCCGCACGTTTTTCTGTGTCTGAAAGTACCGCATAAGCCTCATTGACTTCCTGCATCTTTTGTTCGGCGTTTGCTTCTTTGGAAACATCGGGATGGTACTTACGTGCTAAGCGTCGGAATGCTTTTTTAATTTCATCTGCAGTGGCATCGCGTGAAACATCTAATGTTTTATAATAATCTTTGAATTCCAAGTAAATCCCCCTCGTTTTTCACGCGTATAACATAAATAATATCATTCTGACAGTCAGATGATTTCTGAAATTATTAAAAGCTATTTCAATAGAGCAAAGACTAGAGTGTGCCAAATTGATGGTGTCTTTACTGAAACGGATCAACTGCCCAGTCTTTAAGATCCTCGATCATGGCTTCTTGAGTACTACGATTTTGGTCTTTTAGCCAACGCTTGAGGGTTTTGTCATCCTCGATTCGTTGTAAATCTTGTCGCATGGCATCCAAGTCTTGTTGGAGAGATGTTTCTGCTAACAGAAGGTTGCGCTGTAGGGTAGCTACACTGACGATTTCGTATGATTCGAGGTGAAACTCATCGCGTATGGCT
>JAJFJH010000010.1 GCA_021774155.1 Nitrosomonas sp. | reverse complement strand
CCACTCAGCCACTTCTCCACTTTAGATAAAACTTGTTTCATTTGCGACAAGGTAGCAAAAGCTAAACTAGAACCTTGCTGTGAGCGAATCTAAGCCTTCGGCTGATTTCTCTCTTTATAACATTTAAGTTTCGCGTTGTTCTTCTTTCACCCAGTCCATTTCATCAGACGGAATAAACTCAGAAACATCATATAATTGAACAAGGCTTTTGAGACTTTCTGGTTGATTAATGAATTGCAATTGACGGTTATGTTGATTAGATACTCGTAACCATTCCAATAACATGCTAACAATTGAAGAATCGACATCTTCTACTGCAGCCAAGTCAACAATTAAACACTGGTCGTCCAACAACGCTTTGCCCTGTGCTGTCATTACGGAAACATTATCGACAGTAACAGCGCCATCAACCTTTACGATATTACCTTCACGTGCAATCATCTTCAATTTGTGTCGATTTAATTAACAGTCACTTACTTTCTAATGAGTCATTCTTAGATATCAGTGTGTTAATCAAACCATCCACACCACCTCGACGAATTTGGCTATTGAATGAACTGCGATAGTTTGTTACTAAACTCACACCCGCAACGGTCACATCAAATACTTTCCAACCCGAGGCCTGCTTTTCCATATTGTAGTCAATCGGCACAGGTTGCTTCCCCTGCCCTTGGATTACTTGCGTTCTAACCGTTGATTCGGTTGCGTCACCAATATCGGCAATAGGCGTGACACTAATTGTTTCATCACTATATCTAGTTAAGGTATTTGAATAGGTGCGCACCAATAAGGTACGAAATTCTTTCACTAAGACAGCTTGTTGTTCAGCATTGGCACTGCGCCAGTTTTTCCCCATCGCCAGTCGTGTCATTCTAGTAAAGTCAAAGTGAGGAATGATTTTAGTTTCCACTAAATCCAACATCTTCTCCTTATCACCGGATTTTATTGCTTCATCCTCATTTATAATGTCAATCACCTCCTGAACAGTCTCTTCAACCAACTTATCAGGTGAAATACTTGCAACAACCCATGTCGGGAATACAAATACAGTTACTACTAGCAATACAAATATTCCAATCGTTTTTTTCATTATTTCCTCACTAATTTTTCATTATTATGCAACAACCTGGTTTGAAACAAATTGATGGTTTCTAGAAATCATCATCATCCGCAGCTTTATCAAATAAAAACCGACCAATCATTTCTTCTAATACCACGGCTGAATTGGTTTGCATAATTTTATCACCGCTTTCAAGCATCGCAACATCACCACCTGCATCTAAACCAATATATTGTTCACCCAACAAACCAGCCGTTAAAATACTTGCAAAAGTATCTTTTGGGAAAGTATAACGACTATCAATATTCAGGGTTACGACAGCATCATAAGTTTCAAGGCTAAACTGAATATCGGTGACACGTCCAACAACAACGCCAGAACCTTTAACCGGCGCACGAACTTTTAATCCACCAATGTTCTCAAAATTGCCGACTAGTTGATAACTATCACCCGCACTATAGGTACTTAAGTTACCGACTTTTAGACTTAGAATCAGTAATGCACCGACTCCCAATATAACAAATAGCCCAACCCATAAGTCCATTGTTGTCCGCTGCATTAACTCACTCCTCTAAACATAAATGCGGTCAGAATAAAATCAAGCCCTAAAATAACTAATGCTGATGTTACCACCGTCCGCGTCGTTGCCCTTGAAACACCTTCTGCTGTTGGTGCCGCATCATAACCTTGAAATACTGCAATTGTCGCTACCGCAACACCAAAAAAGCAACTTTTAATAAAACCATTCACAATATCGTAGTGAAAATCAACATTACTTTGCATTTGTGACCAGAATGAGCCGGCATCCACCCCAATATATACGACCGTTACTAAATAACCACCAAAGACACCCATCACAGAAAACATCGCAGCCAAGAATGGCATGGAAATCACGCCAGCCCAAAAACGGGGTGCAACTATTCTCGCAATCGGATCAACGGCCATCATACCCATCGCAGCCAGTTGTTCTGTCGCTTTCATTAAGCCAATCTCGGCTGTTATAGCTGATCCAGCTCGACTCGCAAATAATAATGCCGCAACAACAGGCCCTAATTCGCGCACTAATGAGAGTGCAACTAATGTACCAACCGCTGTCTCAGAGCCAAATTTCTGCAACGTCTCATAACCTTGCAAACCCAACACCATACCGACAAACAGACCAGACACCAGAATGATAATCAATGACATCACGCCAACAAAATAGAGCTCCCTCATCACCAAACCAAACCGTCTCAGACTAACCGCAGATTTTAATAGAATCAGAATGAAAAATCGACACACAAAACCAAATTGCCAAGTGTATTCAATAAATCCATGACCAATATTTTGGATGCTAGCAATAAGTCGCTTAGACAAACTTACCCTCCAGATTCAAATCAGTTTGATAAGTATTGGCAGGATAATGAAAAGGAACCGGGCCATCTTCTTTGCCATGGACAAACTGGTGTACAAAAGGTTTAACTGACTCTCGAACTTCTTGTGGCGTACCTTCTGCCGCAATGACGCCATCGGCGACAAAATAAACATAGTCAACAATCTTTAATGATTCCTGGACATCATGAGTCACAATGATCGAAGTAATGCCTAATGCATTGGTTAGACGACGTATCAAACTACCAATGACGCTCAGAGAAATAGGGTCAAGGCCTGTAAATGGCTCATCATACATAATTAAAGCTGGGTCTAATGCAATTGAACGCGCCAGTGCAACACGCCGCGCCATACCACCAGATAATTCACCTGGCATGAGTTCATGTGCACCACGTAAACCCACCGCATGTAATTTCATTAAAACCAAATCACGAATCATCGGCTCGGGCAAATCGGTATGCTCACGCATTTGAAACGCCACATTATCAAAAACCGACAAATCCGTGAACAACGCACCAAACTGAAACTGCATCCCCATCTTACGACGCAATTTAAACAGCGCATCGCGTTTAAGTTCATGAATCACCTGATTATCAAATTTGACATAACCGGCTGAAGGTGTAACCGCGCCGCTAATCAAGCGTAATAATGTCGTTTTGCCGGAACCACTACCGCCCATGATGGCAATCACTTTGCCTCGATGCATGGACATATTGATACCTTTTAATATGGGCCGTGTACCATAAGAGAAGTTCAGGTTATTAATTTCAATCAAAGCATCAGAATTCATATTTATTATTGAGTCCCCATTAGGCATTGATTAATTTTCTATGCAATTTTATGTTTTTCTTTCAGGTTCTTCATGTAGACCTTCAGATCTTGCTTGATTTCTGGTGCCAGTATATACAACCCAATAATATTTGGAATGGCCATTGCAAAAATCATGGAGTCTGTAAACAAAATAATATTCGATAATTGTGTTGATGCACCAATGACGATAAACATACAAAATAAAATCTTATATACCCCTTCAACAATATTGCGCTCACCAAACAAATAGGTTGTACATTTTTGCCCGTAGTATGACCAAGAAATCATCGTTGAGAATGCAAATAGGAAAACGGTTAACGATAAAACATAAGGAAACCAAGAAATACCTGAAGCAAAGGCGCGCGATGTCAACTCAACTCCTTCGATACCATTGCCTTCAATATACGCCCCAGAAATCACAATCACCAGCGCCGTCACCATACATATAACCACCGTATCAATAAATGGCCCGAGCATACCTACCATTCCTTGACTCACAGGCACATCGGTTTTAACAGCGCTATGTGCAATAGCAGAGGAACCTAAACCGGCTTCATTTGAGAAGACTGCACGTTGCACGCCCATTAACAAAGCACCCATTAATGCGCCGATACCTGCTTGTGGATAAAGCGCCATCTCAAATATAGTCTGCATGGCTTGGGGAATTGCTGTGTAATGAATACCAATCACTACAAAACCAGCGACAATATAAACAATAGCCATAGCCGGCACAACCCGACTAGCCACTGCAGCTATCCATTTAATACCACCAATAATGACTAAACCAACTAGAGCGGCCATAAATAAACCAAATAACCAACCTTTGTCTGCCAAGAAGCTCGTTTCACCACCGGTAACAACTAAAGCCTGCTGGTATGCTTGGTTCGCTTGAAACAACCCGCCGGCACCCACGGTCCCACCAATACAACAAACTGCAAACAATCCGGCCATAAATCGACCTGTTCGTGGCTTATTCAATTTATCAAAACCAGCTCGCAAATAATGCATAGGGCCGCCAGATATGACTGTTGGGTCACTTTCAGAGCCATGCTGACGATATTTAACACCCAATGTGACCTCTACAAACTTGGTCGACATACCAAACAAGCCCATGATGGCCATCCAGAATGCAGCACCTGGCCCGCCAACAGATATCGCCACAGCCACACCGGCGATATTGCCTAAACCAACAGTTCCCGAAAGTGAAGTCATCAACGCTTGGAAACGATTGATCTGCCCCTCCGCATTTTTATTGTCAAACTTGCCGCGCAAGACATCAATTGCATGAAAGAAATAACGAATATTGATAAAACCCAGATATACCGTGAAAAATAATGCGGCAATAACAAGCCACACTAAGACAATTTTAATGTCCAAGTTCATGACAGTAATGCTGTAAAAAATAACCGACGCGACAGCATTTGATACTGGCTCAAAAGCTGTATCAATGGCTTTATCAATCTGCATGATAAACGTTTCTCTCCCTAAATCCCGATACACTCAGTCTGAGTCGGGATAGTCGACAATCAGTACTGTGTCCTTTTTAACTAATTTTATTAGCCACTTTTTTCTCAAAGCTTATTCAGACCATTCTTCGTTAAAAGAATAGAAATTCTAATATTTAATTACCAACCATAAAGACAAAAATCATAGGCAAACAGCCCGTATATGATTATTTAGGCTGAAAGAAAAAGAAGATGAATGTTGATTGTAATAAATAGACGTTAAAAATATCTGTAAAAACTTAATAATGTCTTGCCACATTGTGATTAACTGACAAACCGCCCTATTCTGCCATATTTTACACGTGCATTCATTTTTTAGCAGATATAAACAAATAAATAAGCGACATGTTTAAATTAATTGCTTGGCCATCGGGCCATAAAGGTTTAACCATACACAATCTAAATCAAATTTGCTTATTTGGCTTAATGTGTTTGCTCTCGCAAATTGCATTGGCATCGCCAATATATCGTGTTGTAGATGAACAAGGAAGAGTTTCTTATTCAGATCGTCCGTCCGCAAATTCCAAACAAATTGAAATTTCAATACAAACGCCTAATCGACAACTGCACCGGGTTAAAAGCGTTTACGATGGCGACACCATCATACTTAAAAATGGCGACAGAGTTCGTTTGCTGGGCGTTAATACACCAGAAATTGAAGGTCGTTTTCGACAAGATGAACCCGGTGGCATTGCTGCTAAAGTATGGCTACAGAATCAATTAAAGAATGGGAAAGTGTTTTTGGAGTACGACAAAGAAAAACACGATCACTACCAACGGCTACTGGCACATTTGCATCTACCTGATGGAAAACACCTCAATGTCGGCTTGGTAGAAAATGGATTAGCAACTGTCAGCATCATCCCACCAAATTTACGCCACACCAAGGAATTAGTCCGCGCACAACAAAAAGCAGAAAAAGAAGGCTTAGGCATTTGGTCCATGTCGCAATACCAAACCCGCCCATTGAGCCAAATAGCTAAAAACAACAAAGGATGGCAGCGTTTTATCGGCACACCAAAATCTATTAAATCCAACCAAAAATATACTCGCCTTATTTTTAATGAACAGTTTAATATCCGAATTGCAAACGACAATCTAGCGTTGTTCCCAAATTTAAAGACTTACTTAGGAAAATCAATAGAAATTCGTGGCTGGATGTCACGAACCAAGCAAAAATACTCAATGCATATTCAGCATCCCAGCGCTTTGATTGTGCAATAATTTAAAAGCTGTCATAGCGCGAACGTTTGCGCCACTGAATCTTGGGAATAACCAAACCTAAAAACAAACCAGAAAACAGCACTAATGCACCCGCTATAAACCAATCTCTTTGTTTGTTACTTTTCAGCATTTGATTTTCTTCTAAAAGCGTGCTTATTTGCGTTTCTTGTTCAGACAAATCCTGTGATAGTTCATCATTTTTTTGATCTATAGCCAATACATTAGCCGCAATACCTTTGATATTTGTTAACTCATCTTGCAAACTTTTATTTTCACGTTCAAGAGCCGATATGCGTTTCGTAGCATCATCATAGGTACTTTTTATCGCATTTGCGCGAACCCTTAAACTACCTTCGGTTACTTTTGCTAATTGTCCACTTAAATTCTCTAATTGATTTCGCGCGGCAGGCTCTCGCATCAAGTAACGATTCAATACCCAGCCTTCGGTTCCGCCGGACGTTTGTACTCTTGAGTAGCCGTTATCCTCATCTCGTTCTAGAACCGTTAGTGTCGCGCCACTTTTGACCATACGTTGAATCGTATGTGTACTACTCGGCCCACTACGCAGTGTGATTTCAAATTCATCGGTTACGTAGCGTTTTTCTGCCTGAGCTGGCGACGTAATAAGAAATAAGCAACAAACCAAACCAAACTGTAATGGCGCAAGAAATTTCATCATCGGATATGTGAATTTAAGTTAAAAAGTGACATAACATATTCGCATCAATCTATTGGTTATCGAATACATCAGAAAAAAGAAAGTCTATATTAATACGTCCTGGCTTTAGGTGGAAATGATTCAACCGTCAATGGTTTCAACCGCACAGGCTTATAATCTAAGTGCTTATCCTCACTAAAAAACAAGGTGTGCTTAAGCCAATTCACATCATCGCGTTCTGTAAAATCTTCACGTGAATGTGCGCCACGACTCTCTGTTCTAGCTTCAGCTGAAACCATAGTCGCAATAGCGACTTCAATTAGATTATCAAGTTCAAGTGCTTCAATCCGTGCGGTATTAAACACTTTGCTCTTGTCCTTAATCTCGGTGTTTGCTACCCGCTCAGCAACTTCACTTATTTTAACAACACCCGCAGCCAGATCATCTGCAAAACGAAAAACGCCGCAATAATTTTGCATGGTTTTGCGCAAGGCCGTGCCTACCTCGTACACCCGTTCGCCATCACGTTTATTTTCTAAGCGAGCAAGACGCGCCTGTGTTTTATCCGTAGCATCTTTAGACAACTCTTTGTGATGCGGATTTTTCTGCAGGTCTTTAATAATCTGATTCGCGGCAGCGCGTCCGAACACGACAAGATCCAGCAATGAATTAGTCCCTAAACGATTAGATCCATGTACTGAAACACAAGCACACTCCCCTACCGCATAAAAACCTGGCACAGCTTCTTCTGGTCCTGTTTTATATGGAACAACCACTTGCCCACGATAATTGGTTGGGATACCACCCATCATATAATGTGCCGTTGGCACTACCGGTATGGGTGAATCAATAGGGTCAACATGTGCAAATTTGAGTGCAATTTCACGAATCCCCGGCAAGCGGGATTTAATAACATCTGCACCTAAATGATCTAGCTTTAAAAGCAAGTGATCCGCATGCTCACCACATCCCCGCCCTTCTTTAATCTCAATTGTTAATGCACGGGACACCACATCTCGACTGGCCAAATCTTTCGCATTAGGCGCATAACGCTCCATAAAGCGCTCACCATCTTTATTGATTAAATAGCCACCCTCACCCCGCACGGCCTCACTAATTAACACACCAACATCCGTCACACCTGTCGGATGAAACTGCCAAAACTCCATGTCTTCCAGCGGAATGCCTGCACGCGCCGTCATGCCAAGGCCGTCACCAGTATTAATATAGGCATTAGTACTGGCTTGGAAAATACGTCCGCCGCCGCCAGTAGCAAATAAAGTCGCCCTTGCTTGTAGCGCCATGACTTCACCTGTTTCCATCTCCATGGCTGTAACACCCAGCACATCACCTTGCTCATCGCGGATCAAATCCAACGCCATCCATTCGATGAAAAACTGCGTATTAGCGCTCACATTGCGCTGATATAAGGTATGCAACATCGCGTGGCCCGTGCGATCGGCCGAAGCACAAGAACGCGTGGCTTGTGCACCACCAAAGTTTTGCGACTGACCACCAAAAGGACGCTGGTAAATTTTACCGTTTTCCAAACGATCAAATGGCATGCCATAATGTTCCAGCTCGTACACCACCTCATTAGCCTGACGACACATAAACTCAATTGCATCCTGATCACCCAAATAATCCGAGCCTTTCACCGTGTCGTACATGTGCCAATGCCAATTATCTTCCGTCACATTGCCCAGTGACGCTGCAATACCACCTTGCGCCGCTACTGTATGTGAACGTGTTGGAAAAACTTTGGATAATACAGCGACCTTTAGCCCCGCCTCTGATAGTTGCAATGCAGCACGCATACCAGCGCCGCCTGACCCAACGATAACGACGTCAAATTTTCTTTTTATTATTGCCACATTAGCTCCATAGGATATCTACAGACCATACAAGATAAAATAGTAGAGAGAAAATCACCAGTATGTGTAGTATCAAACGAACACTGGTGGCATGAACATAGTCCATCAGAATGTTTCTGATTCCAATCCAAGCATGCCAGAATAAACACGCAAGAAATAGAAAAGTGGTAATACGCATCAATTGACAACTGAAAATTGCCTTCCAAGCATCATAATCCTGTAGTGATGACGTATATATAACGGTTGTTAACAAAACCACATAAAAAATCATAAATACAGCAGATATACGCTGTATGAGCCAGTCTCGCAAACCATAATGCGCACCGGTCACAACCCGATCCGGCGTTTTCACCATATGAAAGTTCCCATTAACAAGGTCAGCAAGATACCCGCCACTAAAACCAATTTACTACTGGCACGCGCCTGCGCCAAGGCGATGCCATAATGTAAGTCGAGTAATAAATAACGTATACCCGCACATAAATGATGCAGGAAAAACCAAGCAAATAATAATAATGTGATTTTAACGAGAGGACTCAACAATGTAACCTGCAAAGCAGCATAGCTTTGTTCAGATTCAAGTAGCGATTGTAGGCCACAGAGTAGCAGAGGAATTCCGGGGAAAAAGAGTAATACACCACTTACTCGGTGTAGTATCGAAACAACTCCCGGTAATGGGAGTTTTATTTTTAACAGATCTAGATGCTTGGGGCGTTTATTCTGCAATTTTGCTTCCATACATAGGGATTCTCTAAAATAGTTCAAAGACTCCTGCTTTCGGCTAAGTCTAATCGCTTATAACAAGCGACACAACCGAAAGATTAAAATATTTTCGGGTCTCATTAAATTTCTACTGACAAGCAATCAGGTTGATAGTCCCACGTTGATGAATATGGTCAGTGAAATCTTCTCCATCAACGAATTCAAGTGTTAAGGCATTCCAAGTGCCATGCAATGTCGACGGATCCAACTTGGCTGCAAAGGTCTCAGCCCAAACTTCGACACCTTCTTCACGATCAGCACTCACCAACGTCAGTTTAATACTATCCCCAACATAGATCGCATTACCATGTGACGCAGAATTCCCATTCGTCCCATAATCAACCGACCCATAAAGCGCAAGATGCCCACCCTCCTTCTCATAAATACCTAATTGATAGCGCCAATATGGGTCACCGGATTCACTAAACACCTGCCAGCAAAATTCACCATAATATTTTTCGGCAAATGAATTAGACGCAACTGAAAATAAAACAAAACTGAGAGCCAGTAATAGAAGTTTTTGTTTCATACTTTTTCCTATAAATAAGAAGTGAAAATCTAATTGTTTGAGCATTCTATCTGCTTATTGCTAGCCTTTGGGAAACGCCGATTAATTCTGAGCCAAATAGATGATGAGAAGAATCTTTCAAATTGAAGCGAAAATTGAAGATAATAGCCTGATACTACGTAGATTTGAAACAATAATGTGGACAGTTTTAGCTGTCAGACATTGGCTCATGAATTATTCGGCGCTTCCCTTAGTATTTGATTGGCGTACGATTGCGCATTGTGCACAGTATTTGCTGAACAGAGGCTTAACGGAGATTTTTATTTTCATTCGTAGCTTATATATGAGCGCACGGGCTCTGTTGCAAAAAACCTGCATTCCAGTCTAGTATTGGCTTTGGGAGTGGAGAAAAACAATGTCAGATTTCAAATGGCGCCATTATCAGGGCAATGTAATTTTGGGCTGTGTTCGGTGGCACTGTAAATACGGCATCATTATCACGAATTGGAAGAAATGATTTTGGAGCGAGGGTTTGAAGTAGATCACACGACGCTCTACCGCAGGGTTCAGCATCATGCGCCAGAAATGGAAAAGTGTTTGCGGTGGTTCTGGAAACCAACCATTGACTATAGCTGGCGAGTAGACGAGACCTACGTGAAAGTCAAAGGAAAGTGGGCGTACTTGTACAGAATCATTGATAAGCGCGGCAACACGATCGATTTCTATCTATCCTCCACCCGCAATACCAAAGCAGCCAAACAATTCTTAGGTA
Source organism: Nitrosomonas sp. (assembly GCA_021774155.1). Lineage (GTDB taxonomy): Bacteria > Pseudomonadota > Gammaproteobacteria > Burkholderiales > Nitrosomonadaceae > Nitrosomonas. The sequence goes on along the minus strand of JAJFJH010000010.1, from coordinate 5,861 downwards.
AAGCACCCAAATCCATGAAAACTTGAGCACATCCGCAGACCATCAATACGGGCAAAGCGCCGACTTTCGGATCCCTATTGCCGAATTGAAAGCAGAAGAAAAGTACCCGTCGGATACCGTGCACCGACAGGTGAAATATATCTAAATAACATTGTCGAAGCAGATCACGGAAAACTCAAACCGCTGATAAATCCTGTGCGCGGTTTTAAATCTATGTATGAAGACCGCTTATGCAACGATTAAGAGGTTCTAACCCACGCATATGTTCAAGAAAGGACAAATGGATGCATGTAAATACGGACAAGGTCTCATAGGAGAAATTCGTCTTATTGAAAGACAATTCTACATTTACACCACATAATCAAATATATTTGTGATACACACGTGTGCTGGTCGGCGCTATTCTATTTTTTGCAACAGAGCCGTTTAAATTAGGCTATGTAACCGAAGTGTGTGGAAAAATTATAGCCAAATCTCTTGACCGGTTGATATACAACGCTTTAAGGCATACATTACCGCATCGCTAAGTCATTAGAAAAATGTAATATTAAAGAATTCCACACGGTTCGGTTACATAGCCTTAAATTAAGACTAAACTAAGAAATGCATCGGCTGGAAAAAGCTTTCAAGCCGGTGCTCCAAGCTTGAGACCAACAATGCCTGTCACTATAAGTCCAAGGCAAAATAATCGAAAAACATTCGCTGATTCGTCGAACAAAATAATGCTGAATATTACCGTGCCAATTATACCTATGCCAACCCAAACAACATATGCTGTTCCTACTGGTAGCGATTTCATCGCCAAACTAAGTAAGCTAACGCTAATCACTATTGCGAGTGCAGTCCATAAGGTTGGCCATAGTCGAGTGAAACCCTCGGTGTACTTAAGCCCAATCGCCCATCCAATTTCGAATAATCCGGCAAGAATAAGAATAAGCCAACTAGAATTCATTGAAACCTCTCTAATTATAGGAGCCGTCTCCGATTGAAAATAGAGAGGTGAGGTCGTCCTCACTTCTATAAACCTAATAGTCAGTAATTATAGCAATATTTATATTTATCTGTCATACACTAAGAAGCAACGCCGAAGATTCTCATAAAAATCTTATCCAGACCCAAATCCAATGTATCTTCTATAAAACAGTACCGACAGTTAGTCTAAGTATTAATTTGCGCATAAGATTGGTATTTCGCGCGTAATTGATCTTCTATATCACGATGGCTTAAACTAAATCAATGATAGAGCCACACTGCATACTAAATGATTCCGGATTGAAATCGATGGTGTTTGTATAGAGTCGCTGAATTGCTCATTACACCGTTATCGCTCAAGTACAGTTAACTTGGCAGCACCATCTTTTGCTATTCAACAATTTTTTGTTATCCAACCGAGTTGCGCTTTTCAACGCGGCAAATTACGCAATGCCGCAATACGTTTTTCAATTGGCGGATGGCTCATGAATAATTCAGAGGTGGCTAGTTTGGACGCAATACCAAACGCTTGCAACGAGCTATCTAATTGACTTTCTCTGTTGCTCTGCAAGCGGTTCAACGCGGCTATCATGGTTTGCGGACTCTCAAGTTTAGCCGCGCCAGCATCGGCTCGATACTCGCGTTGACGGGAGAACCACATGACAATGGTGCTGGCGAGAATGCCAAAAACAATCTGTAGCACCATTACAATCCCAAAATACGCAAAACCACCGAGACCGCCACCCTGATTATTGCTCCCTCTCAACGCATTATTGATGATGCCGGCAACAACGCGGGCAAAGAAGATCACAAAAGTATTCAGCACCCCTTGAATCAAGGTCAATGTGACCATGTCACCATTAGCCACATGCGTCATTTCGTGCGCTAGCACCGCTTCGGCTTCACGCTGATCCATTTGCTCCAATAAACCTGAACTCACCGCAATCAATGAGTTATTTTTTGAGGCGCCAGTGGCAAAGGCATTCATTTCTGGCGACGGGTAAATAGCCACCTCAGGCATACCAACGCCATACTGCTTGGCATGACGAGCAATAGTATCAACCAGCCAACGTTCGGTTTGATTGCGTGGAGAGACAATGATCTGCGCGCCCACGGAATGCTTGGCGATGGTTTTTGACAGCAGCAGCGAGATAAACGCGCCACCAAAGCCAAATACGGTGGCAAATAACAACAAGCTACCATAACCCTGAGGATCCAGACCCAACAAGGGCCCTAAAATACTTAAAACCACACTTAAAATCAGAATCACCGCAATATTAGTAGCGACGAACAACAATATTCTTTTCATGAGATAATCACCTGTTTATCGTTGAAGCAATGCACGCGAAGCATTTTAATTGATATGAGATTGGCTACAGGAGATTTCAAGAGTCGGAGCATGTCATCAGTTAGTGTTAGTTTAATTTCCTGATTACGTATAACCTTTAGCCAGTTCTGGATAATCAAAATGCTTAAAGCATTTGACTTACCTCATTCTAAAAGTCTTATAGTTTACACCCAAATCTAATACAATCTCAGCCAGTGGGCGGTCGCTACTTAATGCTATTCTTACTGCCTCGTCTTTAAACACTTGATCGTATTTATTCATTCTTGAGGCTCCTTCGTTTTTACGTAAAAAGAACTCCGTTAATATTGGGCACATTATTTTGACTGAGCAGCTATTGCGCATTGTTACATGGAACAAAACCCAATTTGGGTAGTCATAGGTTTAATTAGCCGCACTCTAGTACAGTCAAATTTGACGCCAACTGACCAAATCAATATGGAGAAAATATCATGAGCTCGCATACAGCCAGATTATCTATCAAGCATTTATTCATATATGCATCCGCATCTGTCCTCCTTATAGCTAGCGCAGATGCACTATCATATGGCGGTGGCGGTTATACTGCGAACCCCAGCTATGCAGCGGAACCCGATCAGGCTGTGTATTTTATTGAACCCAAAAACAATGCCACTGTTGACCAGGAATTCACTATTAAAATGGGTATCACAGGCATGGCGATCAAGCCCGCTGGAGACATGACACCCAACACTGGCCACCATCACTTACTGGTTGATGAAAGTCCAATTAGAACAAACGAAGTCATTCCAAATTCTCCTACGCATTTGCATTTTGGCAAAGGGCAAACTGAGACCACACTAGCACTTACTCCAGGAAAACATACATTAACACTGCAATTTGCAGACGGCGCACATCAGTCATATGGATTCGCAATGCGACAAAGCATTACAGTACATGTAAAATAAAAAGCTTTTGTATGGTGTCGTGTGCGAAATACTATTTTTAGCGACAACCGGTAAATTGAATAGCCCATGAGGTATTGCGAAGTTAACTATCAAACGGCGAACAATACCGGAACTGATTGTCGCCTTTATAGCTACCCCGCGATTTTTTCCAAGACGCCAAGACCTCTCGTCTCAGATTCCGATAATTGTTAGCAGATACCAGAACGGCCAAGGTTGAATAGATTGCTCACGGCGGCATGCATACCCTAGAATCGTTGGTCCTAATTCATTGTTTTAACCGACGCATACTCCGTTCTCTAACTCGAATTGACTGGCGTGAAAGTTCGGCACAGTTGTTCTCATGTTGAGAAGTATCGTGAATTGCGTCGGGAACAAGTTCTCTGTGGGCGACACCATAACTTCTCAATTTATCAGTGACAATTTTCCGCGGTTTACTTCGATGTTTATTGAGAAACCGCTTAAAGAAGCGCTTAGCAGCTTTATCATCTCGACGAGTTTGTAGAAAAAATCGACTACTTCACCGCCTCGGCCTGTCGCGCAGATACAGTTAATTTAGCAGAGTGCCGTGCAGACAATTCAAGCTAAACCTGGAAAATAGGATGGTTTGAATATATAGTAACAGCTTGCCAAACAGGGAGATACACCGTTGCTTTTTTCTGTACTTCTGAAGCACCCGCGCTGGAAAAACATCTCTACTGCCTCTTTACTATTGCTTTTATCAGAATTCTCAATTGCGGCTGATAACACGGCAGTTTACACCCATGAATCTGAACCAATAGGAACGATTAGAGAGGTCTATGATGGTCGTCTGATGCCGGATATTCAGATCAACACGTTTCGCAACATCCAGCGCTTGTTTCCCACACGGCAAGTCAGTCGGGGCGACCAAGTAGAGCCATTTTCAAAATCAAAAGTTTCATTAGCGGACTTTGCTTTTACGGATAAAGGCACAAGCTACGATCTGTTTGATGTGCTCGCACTCAATCGCGTTGCAGCGATGATGATAGTGAAAGACGGCACTGTACTGTTTGAGCGCTATTTTATGGGTAACGATGCGTCCACGCGCTGGATGTCAATGTCACTTGTAAAAACCATTACAGTAATGTTAATCGGTGCTGCCATCGAAGACGGACACATAACCAGCCTACAAGACCCGGTAACCAGATACCTGCCAGAATTTATCGGCACAACGTATGACGGCGTCACCGTTGAGCAAATCATTGCCATGACGTCTGGCGCAGACTGGAATGAGGCATATACAGATCCAGCCTCAGATCGACGTCACATGCTGGATGCCCAGATAGACCAGGAGCCAGGCGCCATCCTGGAACTTATGGGCTCATTGCCTCGACATTCGGCGCCGGGTACGCGCTGGAATTACAGTACAGGTGAAACCCATATTGCCGGGGCGCTGATACATGCCGCCACCGGGAAATGGGTCGCCGATTACCTGTCCGAGAAATTCTGGATACCCCTGAAGATGGAGTCGGATGCCACTTGGTGGTTAGAGTCTGCGGGAGGTCTCGAGGTTGGCGGCAGTGGCTTGTCGGCGACCCTGCGCGACTATACTCGATTCGGACAGTTTCTTTTAAACGAAGGCGTTATAGATGGACAAGCGGTAGTACCCCCTGGCTATGTTGCTCGCGCGGGGTCGCGCACAATTATCAATGACAAAGCCGTCGAATATGGTTATGGCCTGTGGCCCCTGCACGACAATACCTATGCGGCAATTGGTATATTCGGACAATATATTTTCGTCGACCCAAATCACGACCTGGTTGTCACGATTTGGTCTGCACAGTCGAAACCTGCAAATAAACAGGGGGTCGATGAGTACGCTTTTTTCGAAGCGCTATCGCGGTATTTTGGTTCTGTCGCATTAGCTGTAAAAATACATATTTCAAGTGAGTAGATACTTAAGAATCGCTGAGCCTGTTTCATCGATTTGAACCTGCGCATACCTCATTCTCTCACACGAATTTGCTGGTGTGAAAGTTCGACACGATTGTACGCATATTGAGAAGTATCGTGAGTTGTGTCAGGGACAAGTTCTTGATGGGCAGCACGGTAATTTCTCAACTTATCAGTGAAAATTTTCCGCGGTTTATTTCGGTGCTTATTGAAAAGTCGTTTAAAGAAGCGCTTAGCAGCCTTATCATCTCGACGAGCTTGCAGAAAAATATCGACTACTTCACCGTCTTGGCTATCGCGCGCCACAAATATCGTTGCTTATCTTGAGTGCTGACGAATACCTCGTCAAGGAACAACGTATCTCCATACCTGTGATGTTTTACCGGATTGATCACCCGAGACAACACGAAAGTACCGCCCACTTTCTCACCATAGTCTACCGACATACATTTTGAGACCTTTGCACGGCGAAGCCCCGGTCTGAGTGTGATTTATGATAAAATATAGTTCTTAATCAGTTGGTTGAAGGTAACTTATGAGCTTTTCAGATTTTGATGTCATCCGCTGCACCCGCAAGGGAAGTTTTCTGAATCAAATTGACCATTTGATCGATTGGAAGCCCATTGAAAAAGTCATTAACCAACATTATTCTCCCAAATCTGATGTAACAGGCCGCCCAGCCTATCCTGGTCTGCTGTTATTTAAAA
>JAJFJH010000090.1 GCA_021774155.1 Nitrosomonas sp. | reverse complement strand
CGTTCCGTGTCAGTAATCACTGAAGCACGGCCCACTTCGGAACCCGTTCCTGCCGTGGTAGGAACCGCGACAATGGGCGCGATTCCATCCGCATTCACACGCATCCAGTTATCGCCAACATCCTCAAAATCCCACATTGGCCTATCCTGCCCCACCATCAATGCCACCGCTTTGCCAGCATCCAGGGCAGAACCACCGCCGAAAGCAATCACCCCATCATGACCGCCTGCTCGATAGGCATCCACACCATCACTCACATTTTGACCGGTTGGGTTGCCTTGGATATTGCTGAATATGCCGCAACGCAATCCAGCTTCATGACAACGGGCAACCGTCTCACTTATCATCGGCAAGGCAGCTAAACCAGGGTCGGTAACTAATAATGGCGACTGCATGCCCAGTTGTTTACAAATTTCCGCCAGTTCATCAATACGCCCCGCACCAACGCAAACTTGATTAGGGTAATTCCAATTTGCACACAACTCGGACATCTCTCACCTCTTACAATTATATTTTGATATGGTAAGACTTGAGCTGAGTCAAAGCCTGAAAACCCAGCTTCGACAACGTGCAACCTCGCCCCGTATTTTTAACCCCCGTCCACGCCAACTCAGGATCCAAGAAATCACAACGGTTAACAAAAAAAGTGCCGGTTTCAATCTGTTGCCCAAGCGTGATTGCCGTACTAATATCCTGCGTAAAAATCGAAGCCGTCAGACCAAACTCACTATCGTTCATGAGCTCCACCGCTTCTTCATCAGAGGCTACTTTCATAATCCCCACTACCGGGCCAAAACTCTCCTCCGTCATCACACGCATACGGTGACTCACCTTGGTCAACACTTGTGGCGCCATATAAGGTGTGCCGTCCTGATCCATGGGAAAATCTTTTGGGTTAATGTGTGCGACCGCACCTTGCTCGACAGCTTCTTGAATTTGATCACGCACAAATGCCGCCGCCGAAGCATTCACCAAAGGTCCTAATGTGGTTGTCGGGTCATCAGACCGGCCTAGATGATATTGCTTAACGAGTGCCACAAGTTTTTCAACATACGCGTCAAAAATAGATTCATGCACATAGATACGTTCAATACCGCAACAAGATTGTCCGGAGTTAAAAAAAGCGCCATCGACTGTATTTTCTACCGCAAAATCAAGATCTGCATCCGCACGGATATAACTCGGATCCTTACCTCCTAATTCAAGGCCAGTGCCAATAAAACGTCCCGCAGCTATTTTTTCAATGTTCGAACCGACGGATACAGAGCCTGTAAATGCAACAAAATTGATTTGGGGAGATTGAATAACTGCTTCAGTTGCTTCATGAGTCATGTGCAGACACTGAAACACACCATCGGGTAAACCCACAGTCTGAAATGCCTCATCTATTCGCTCCGCACAAAGTGGTGTCTGCGCTGAATGTTTAAGAATCACCGTATTACCAGCCAATAATGCCGGAATAATTGTATTAATCGGTGTATGCAATGGATAATTCCACGGTGCGATGACCAAAACCACGCCAACAGGTTCGCGGTCGATATAACGGATGAAGCCCGCTTTTTCACTCACTTGAATAGGTGCGAGTGCTTCATTTGCGGCCGAGATCATGAAGCGAGAACGATCAGCAAAGCTATCCACTTCACTACCTGCATACCGTATGGGTCGCCCCATTTGCCAGCATATTTCCTTAGCAATCTCATCTTTATTGGCGACAAAAGCATCGACAGCACGGTTGCATATTGCCTTACGTTCACCCAGCGGCGTTTTTCGCCAAGTGGCTTGTGCTTTCTTGGCTTTTTCCAAAGCGACATTAATCTGCTCGGCATCCGCGTGATGTCGCTCAACATAAACTGAGCCGTCAATGGGGCTGATTGTTTTTTGTTTTGAGGTCATGAGTAATTATATGATTTCAAAGTAGCGTTCCATTTCCCAATCGGAAATATGTTTACGGTATTCCCGTTCTTCCCATTCGCGGGTGGCTGCAAAGTGGTCGACAAATTCATTGCCAAACAACTCACGCGCCGCTTGCGAATTTTTAAGCCTTTGAGCAGCGTCCCACAGTGTCGTTGGTAAAGCCAGATGTTCAGCATGTTGATGGTCATAAGCATTACCTTTGACTGGTGACTCCGGTTCCCACTCATTCGCAATACCGTAAAGACCGGAAGCCAAAGCAGCTGCCAAGGTGATATAAGGATTGCCGTCAGCAGAACCCAAACGGTATTCCACACGCTGTGATTTATCGTTACCCAGAATGACTCGCAGCGCAGTGGTACGATTTTCAACGCCCCAAATTGCACTAGTCGGAGCCCATGCGCCGGGTATCAACCGAGTGTAACTATTGATGGTGGGTGCAATCATGCATAAGAATTCTGGCATTAAACGCTGTTGACCCGCGACAAAATGACGCTGGGTTTTGCTCATATTATGTTCCTGGTTGGGATCATAAAATGCCGAACCCGATCCGTCACGATGACGCAAGGACACATGGATATGACCGCTTTGGCCAGGATAATCCTTTGACCATTTAGCCATGAAAGTCGCCATCAAGTCATTGCGCTGCGCCAGTACTTTCATGAAGGTTTTAAACAACGCCGCTTTATCCGCCGCATTCTCAGCACTATCGACGGCAATCGCCGCTTCCAATACGCCAGGACCCGTTTCAGAATGCAATCCTTCAATAGGGAAATCCATGACTTCAGACATTGCTAAAATCTGCGCCATGAAATCCGAATGTACTGAATTACGCAAAATCGAATAACCAAACCAACCTTGCGTCCACGTTGTCAGGTTTGTAAAATTTTTCTCCCGCGCACTCTGTGGCGTTTCTTTGAACATAAAGAACTCATACTCAAGCGCCGCGAACGGGTCAAAACCCAACTCCTGCGCTCGCTTGATGACCCGCTTCAACACATTACGCGGACAGATTTTTGCCGCTTCGCCCTTAAATTCACCAATAAAAATCAGCATATTGTCTTCAAAAGGAATCTCGCGACAACTTTCAGGGACAACGCGCACAGGCGCATCAGGATAAGCTGTGTGCCACCCCGTATAGGCAACATTATCGTACAACTTATCCTTAGAATCCCAGCCCAGCACCACGTCACAGAAGGCAAAACCATTGTCTAATGATGAGAGAAACTTCTCCTTGCTCATGTATTTGCCACGCAAGATACCATCAACGTCAAACACACCTACTTTCACATGCGTCAGATTACGCTCATTAATGATATTTTTGGCATCTTCGATAGTTTTAACTGCTCGTGGATTCAACATAGCGTAACCTTTTAATAGCCGGGTTCAACTTACAATGAACCAAATACAGTGCCTCTGCTAGTTTACACAGTCTACTAAATGTTTCCGCCCTATTAAAGAAAAGATACGTCGCTATTTTTAGTCTTACTTTTTTAAAATAGCCTGATATACAAATAATGTTGTCCTTCTTGATTCTGCACAAAATGTCCTTATATCAAAAGCATATATGACTCTATAAATTTGAAGCAATGACAACTATTCGACCACCTGCCGTGGCGGGTTTGTTTTATCCCGCAGATGCTGAAGAACTTACGCTGGATATACAGCAGCTGCTTACTGATGCAGAGCAGCATAACCTTACACCTAAGGCGTTGATTGTTCCACACGCGGGGTATGTCTATTCCGGTGCTATTGCTGCAACGGCTTACAATACACTGCGGCCAGTTGCTTCGACTATTAAACGCGTGATATTACTAGGCCCGACGCATCACGTGGCTGTACATGGACTGGCTCTACCAAATGTCGATGTTTTTGACACACCACTGGGACAGGTGAAACTCGATTCGGACGCAATACAAGCCATAGCGCACTTGCCACAAGTGTCGATCAGCGCGGAGGCGCATGCAATGGAGCATTCATTGGAAGTGCAGTTACCATTCCTACAAAGTGTGTTGATTGAGTTCACCTTGCTAGCATTGGCCGTTGGTATGACTTCTGCTGAAGCCGTGGCGGAGGTGCTGGAATATTTATGGGGTGGTGATGAAACATTAATTGTCGTCAGCTCGGATCTTTCGCATTATTTGCCATATGCCACGGCACAACAAGTCGATAACGCCACGGTTCAGTCCATATTGCAACTTCAGCAACCGATTACACATGATCATGCTTGCGGTGGCATACCGATTAGCAGCTTAATTATTGCCGCCAAAAAACATCAATTAACACCACGCTTGCTTGATTTACGTAATTCTGGAGATACGGCAGGTTCTCATGATCGGGTTGTTGGTTATGCAGCCATTGCATTTAGTTCATAAGGAATTGACTATGACACCTGAGAAAAATGAGCAAGGAAAAATATTACTGCAAATCGCCCGTGCAGCTATTAGTCATGCATTGCATGTGCCTTTTTCGGCAGCAGTCGCTGTTGATAAAGATGCCGCATGGCTTTCCCAACCTGGCGCTACTTTTGTAACATTAACCTATAGAGAACAATTGCGCGGCTGCGTCGGTTCTTTGTTAGCTTGCGAGTCACTGATTGAAGATGTGAGTAGCAATGCGATATCTGCTGCCTTGCGCGATGCACGTTTCCCGCCACTGACTGAAGATGAATTGGATGACGTCAGTGTGGAGGTCTCACTCTTATCTGAATTACAATCGCTAAACTTCACGAACGAACAAGAAGCCATTACAAAATTAAGACCGGGTATTGATGGCGTCATATTTGAGTATGGCCCCTACCGTAGTACATTTTTACCACAAGTATGGGAAAGTCTGCCGCAATCGCCGTTGTTTCTACGCGAATTAAAAGCCAAAGCTGGTTTGTCTGAGGATTTTTGGGCAGACAATGTCAAATTATCTCACTACACCGTCATTAAGTGGCGCGAAGCTGATTTTTCTGAGGAGTATGCAAATGGATGAGCCAATAAGCTCTATCGAACGATACCCGGCCAAATACTGGCATCAACTTGAAGACGGACGGATTCAGTGTGACTTGTGTCCACGCGATTGCAAATTGCATGAAGGTCAACGCGGCGCATGTTTCGTCCGTGGCCGTGTTGATGACGCCATGGTGTTAACGACCTATGGTCGTTCTTCAGGTTTTTGTGTCGACCCCATTGAAAAAAAACCACTTAATCATTTTTATCCCGGCAGCAGTGTTCTATCCTTTGGCACTGCAGGCTGTAACCTTGCGTGCAAGTTTTGCCAAAACTGGGATATTTCCAAATCACGCAGTTTTGATAAGCTAGCTGACCAAGCCAGCCCAGAAAATATTGCAACTTGTGCTGAACAACAAGGTTGCAAGAGTGTTGCATTTACCTACAATGACCCAGTTATTTTTGCTGAATATGCCATGGATGTAGCTGATGCCTGTCATGCAAAGGGCATCAAAACAGTTGCTGTAACCGCAGGTTATATTCATGCGCAACCGCGACATGATTTCTTTGCCAAGATGGACGCTGTTAATGTTGATCTTAAGGCATTTACCGATGAATTTTATGTCAAACAAACTGGCTCACATCTGCAGCCCGTGCTGGATACATTGAAGTATCTCAAGCACGAAACGGATGTTTGGTTTGAACTCACCACATTGCTGATTCCCAGCCTGAACGATTCAAGCGAGGAGATCAGCGCAATGTGTGCATGGATTGTGAAGGAACTGGGTGTCGATGTGCCCATACATTTCAGCGCCTTCCACCCTGATTACAAAATGAACGATATTCCAGGCACTCCAACTGAAACACTTAGTCAAGCCCGAAAGATAGCACTGGATGCAGGATTACAATATGCCTATACCGGGAATGTGCATAATCAGGAAAGCGATACAACTTACTGCCCATCATGCAATAGCGCGTTGATCGTACGAGACTGGTATCAGATTAAACAATACCGACTAACTCAAGCTGGCCGCTGTGCAGATTGTAATACCCTAATTGACGGTCGTTTTGAAACATTTACCGGACAATTTGGCAGAAAACGTATCCCTATTGCGATTGATTCAACAGTTTGAGCCAATGAATGGGTCCTGAACTAGTTTTCTCAAAATACTAGCACGCATTCAACTTGATATTAAGGCTCATCGGGATCAGGATCTTCTTTTATTTCAGGTTTTATTATAATTTGGGAAGATGCTATTTCAGAATCGTTAATCGTACGAGAAATAATCGGTGTATCACACACGACATCCATGTTTTGTGCGCGGTGGCGCAAGGCATGATCCATTAAAACAATGGCCAGCATGGACTCGACAATTGGCGTAGCACGAATACCGACACAAGGGTCATGCCGACCATGCGTTTCTACAATAACGGGCTTGCCTTCTTTATCAATTGAACGCCGCCCTAAACGTATGCTTGAAGTTGGTTTAATCGCCACATTCACCGTGATGTCTTGACCTGTAGAGATACCGCCAAGGATACCACCGGCATTGTTACTCAAGAAGCCATCAGGCGTCATTTCATCCGAATGTTCCGTTCCCTTCTGACTCACACTCGCAAATCCAGCGCCTATTTCCACACCTTTCACCGCATTGATATTCATCATGGCATAGGCAATTTCAGCATCTAAACGATCATAAACTGGTTCGCCCCAACCAACGGGAACACCCATGGCCACGGCGCTAATCTTGGCCCCCACCGAATCACCTGATTTACGCAGCTTATCCATGAATGTTTCAAGTTGCGGTGCATAGCTTGCATCTGCAGCAAAGAATGGATTTTTGGACACGTCACTCCACTGCTTAAAAGGAATCTCAACAGAGCCCAACTGTGACATATAGCCACGAATTTCTATACCGTATTTCTTCTGTAACCATTTCTTGGCAATCGCCCCCGCTGCAACACGCACGGCAGTTTCTCGCGCTGAAGCACGCCCACCACCACGGTAATCACGAATGCCGTATTTTTGCCAATAAACATAATCTGCATGGCCTGGACGGAAGGTGTCCATAATTTTGCTGTAATCTTTGCTGCGCTGATCTTCGTTGCGGATGAGTAAGGCGATTGGCGTACCCGTGGTCTTGCCCTCAAACACACCTGATAAGATCTCAACCGTATCTGATTCGCGCCGCTGGGTGACATGGCGTGAGGTTCCAGGCTTACGTTTGTCGAGTTCTTGTTGAATTTCTTCGGCGGTTATTTCCAACCCCGGTGGGCAGCCATCAACAACACAACCAATCGCCGGACCGTGAGATTCGCCAAAGGAAGAAACACAGAAAAGCTTACCAAGTGTATTACCAGACATTACATTTTCTCATTGTTACAATCCGCAAATTCTAACATATGAGCGGTTAACTTTCTGATCATGACAATGAATTGAGGCAAATCAATAATGAAATTCTTTTATCGTGCTATACCTACGGGTAAAATGACGAGCATGAAGTCTACGCAAAAAAATTATTGGGAGTTTGGATGAACACAACACAGGTTAAAGAATACCTTATTGGTTTACAGGAAAGCATCGTCAAAGAGCTAGAAGAAGTCGACGGAAACGCGTTTAGAAAAGATCGATGGGATCGCCCAGAGGGCGGCGGCGGCATGGGTCGTGTTATCGAAGAAGGAAACGTTTTTGAACGTGGGGGCGTCAATTTTTCCCATGTACATGGTGACGGTCTGCCTGCCTCTGCGACAGCGGCTCGTCCTGAGCTGGCTGGACGTTCATTTGAAGCGATGGGTGTTTCATTAGTTTTACATCCACGCAACCCTTATGCACCAACTGTTCACATGAACGTACGATTCTTTGAAGCAATAAAACCCGGCGCTGATCCTGTTTGGTGGTTTGGCGGCGGCATGGATTTAACGCCTTATTATGGTTATGCAGAAGACGCTATTCATTTCCATCAGACTTGTAAAGATGCCTTGCAACCTTACGGTGATAATTTTTATTCTGATTTCAAGAAATGGTGCGACAAGTATTTTTATTTAAAGCACCGCCAAGAGCCACGCGGTATTGGAGGGATTTTCTTTGACGACTTAAACCAACCTGATTTTGACACCTGTTTTAACTTGACCAAGAGCGTCGGAGATAGTTTTCTAACGGCCTACCGTCCTGTTGTCGAGCGTCGTGCTGATACACCTTACACCGAGAATGAACGCGACTTCCAAGCTTATCGTCGTGGTCGTTATGTCGAATTTAACTTAGTTTGGGATAGAGGCACGTTATTTGGATTACAAACCGGTGGACGCACCGAATCCATCCTGATGTCGCTCCCGCCGATTGTAAAGTGGCGCTATGACTGGAAACCAAAAGCTGGTAGCGCCGAAGACAAACTTTATACTGATTTTATAATTGGTAAAGACTGGATTTAGTCGGTTTGCCACTTAAACGCTGAGGCCAGTGCTTATAGTCTATCCCGTAGGAAATGGTCGCATCAACAAAGTTGACCCAATTCTAGCAAAAGCTAAAACCAAGTAAGCAACACTTGGTTTTATGCTTTCATAAGTATAACAACTTGTTTAATTAGCAAAGAAAGGGAAGCGAATACTAACTGGCATCCCATGGATTAATCGTGTTTCAACCGTGTCAATTAATTCAATTTGAGCAAGAATGGTTGAATGTGGTACTTCCAAAGGACCAACGTCCTCTGCTGATGATTTTTGTGTAATACCTGGAACCGAGATAATCCGAGCCTTAGCCGTTTCTCCATTTGGAAACTTCACAGTAACCACTTGATTAATTACAGCATATTTCTGGAGTTTTGGCGGAATAAATGCATTGATATACGTTTTTTCGTTAAACATAATATCTAACAGTGACTGGCCTCGATCCAGATATTCGCCGGTTTGAGCAAACAACTCGGTAATCAACCCCTTTTCTGGCGCTAGAAGTGTTAATTCTTGCTTCTGATCCTGAGTTTTCTCAAATTCTAATGTTAATTGGTTTATCCGAGTCGCAATCTGCCGTATTTCTGGCGATGTATGTTGTGTACGATATTGTGTGTTTTCAATCAAAGCTAAATTTTCAAGTGCACTAAGGTAGTGACTACGAGCTGTTGCAATTTCAGCCTGTGTTGCGGCTTTCTGTTCAAACAATAATTCATATTGACGTAGCCTATTAAGGTAAAAATTCTTTTGCTCGCGTGCAAAATTTATCAATTGCATTGATGCTGATGCAGTTATACCCGCTTGACGCAGCAAATCATCTCTTTCCTTATCTAAAAAACTAAGTTCATTCCGCACCCGATCATAATTGTTTTCAAGCGTATTATTAGTCAACAAAGCCAGTTTCGAACCTTTTGTCACTGTTTGCAAAGGTTCAACGAATACTTGCTGAATATATCCTTCGCTAGAAGATCGTACTGTAACAATCGACATATTAATCCGCCCATTGGCTTCAATAACAATAAATTCACGTGCAATCACTCCAAGCAAGTAAAGTAACGGCAAGCTAACAATGATTAAAATCAAATACCAGCGCCAGGGTCTGCCAGGGCGTTTAGCTTGGCTATATTTAATGCTCATACCTCGATCATCATTGGGGTTTCTTTTTTCAGGCTGATTAAATCGGATTTTCATAATGATAGGCTTCCCAGTCTTGCCAAGATTGAATAATAATTCCCCCAAAATTTGGTGCTTGAAGCTGATTCTGAAGTTGCGTCATTGCATTATTGAAAAACTGCTGAGGCTTGTGTACATAACTATTCTCCGGCTCCAGTTCACGCTCCAAACTCTGTGCAAGACTAAAGAGCAAACTAGGGTATTTATTCATTGCAGGTTTAAGCGCTGCAACAATATTCTGTCTATTCAATGAATAGTACATGACCGCAATTTCAGTAACTCCTATCTGTTGAAGGCGACAAATTACACACATATCGGAAGATGATTCTTGCACTAGATAACGAGGATGGACACTGACACCTAGCGGCCAAGGAGAGGCTATTTTTGCTAAATGAATGGTTTCGACTAATTCTTCCAATCGCTCTTTATCTTCCAACTTAGCCTCAAGTTGGTCTGGCTCAATGTCAAGATGAAGGCCTGAGAAATTAACGCCTCTCAGTTTCTTTATAATTTCAAGCAATTTTTTGCGTTCATTTGGCAGAATCCAGTTAGGGTCACCTAATAGCAATTCAACTTTAATACCCTGCTGATGCGCCTCATTAATAAAATTATTTAGAAACTCAGGGTTAGAAGCTACTGATGTAATTTGCGATTTATTAAGAGAAAGTAGGATACGATTAATTCGCATTTTTTGGATTTGTTCCCAAACTTCTGGATGAGACATAAGTCTGTCATAGTTCCAAATATAAACTGCAAAACCATTAGAAACCGTGACAGTCCGTCCCTGAACAGATTCATCACGAAGTGTTTTTGGTAAAATACTTAGGGGTGATTCAGTCGAAGACAACCCCCCAAAAAACTGCCCCGCTTGTTGCAATGGTTTGAGCAGCGCATCAAAATCTGTTTCTGCATGCGTATGTATTTCATTATGATTTAACACAGACACAAACTGACGCAGACGAATATGCAATTTCCACTCTTCAGTTTCTGCTTCCAGATATTCAACAGCTGTTCGGTAATAAAGGTTGATTGCCTGAATATACTGCTCAATAACATCACCATCTAACACTTGTAATCGCAAATATCGTTCACGTACAGACTCACGCGCAGCGTTAAGACGTGTACGTTGAAACTTTATTTGTTGCAAAATTTGTTCATAACGATTTAGGGTAGAACGAAATTCAAGATTAAGCTCTTGCGCACGACTGACATACGCCGTTTGATGACTAATTAGCTGACTATTGATACGAGATTTCTCATTTTTTCGGAAACTCATAATCTCAAGTGGCATTCTAAAATTAAACCCGACTGCACCACCGTAACCAAATTGCGTTGAGTCAGGAGACGGATGTGGAATAGCAGGCCCACCAAATACTGTCGCAGAAATGTCTGAGTCAATTCCTCGCCAGCTCTCAGTCTCTCTAATTCCTTGTAGATTATCAATCTGCGCTTGCAAAATCTCCAAGTCTGGTTGATCGATGTCGGAGGCCAAATCACTTGTAATTTGAGCCAGCGACGGTTTGATTGCTTCAAAAGGTGTGATGATGGTGTTTGTTAAATAAGTTAATCGTGTTAGCGCCTGCTCTTTATTACTATCAAACTCCAGGTGCGCACGTTCTGCCTGTTCAAAAGCAGATTGAAATTCAAAATAGTCAGACATAAGCAATAGGCCGGCTTCATGTCTTTGATGCAATATATTTTCACCTTTACGACGTTGGCTAACATAAGCATCATTTAGAGCGAGCATCTTCTGCGCACTCCAATAGGCCGCATAATTTTCTTCTAAAAACAATACGGCAAGTCGTTGACTCCAACCATAACGAATATCTTCAATCCTAACTTGTGTAGCCGCATCACCAATCGCACGCTGTTGCCTCTCTGCGCTACCCAATAATGGATAACGTACGCCAAGACGCGCAGCTGGGTCAAAAAAACGACCGAACGGCTCTCTGGCAAATGGGCTTTTCTGATAGCCTGCAGAAATACTACCGAAGAGCTCAAAACCTTTTTGTGCTTCTTTGACAAGCAAATCAGAGCTCTGAGCCTCTAAATCAGCTTTCGCCTTAAGTACAGACGCCGCCTGCCCAACGTGTGAGTAAAAACTATCCAACGTTCTTATCTCAGCAGCAACATTTATCGTCGATGCCATTAAAAAGACCAACAATACAAATATGAATATTCTCACTGCTTGCCCTTCTTAAGTACCCACCAAGGTGCCATCGCCGAATCCAAATGCCCTTTATTAAACATCTGATTTAATAAAGCGACCGCGCTCCACACACGTACAGAAAATTGAAATAGCGGAAAAATCGGCAACACCAGCAAAGCATTCAGATCGTCCCATTTTCTATCTGAAATAAGTGCAAGATATAAAACGAATTGAATCAACGTCAAGCTAAAATAAAAGAGATAAATTAATGACATGCTTGCCAGGAAAAATATCAAAGGACTTATTATTGACATAAAAATCATATAGAACACAATGACAAAGGGTATAACTATCTGAAACAGTACGCCATACCAAAGTAAAAAAACCAAGTTCTTCCAGCCTAACAAAGAAGGAGAAGAAAGCCCCTTGCTATGCTTATTTGCATATATATACAACAGGTCACCATCCCATCTTAGTCGTTGCTTGAAAAAATCAACAAAACTCTCTGGCACATCGGTGTGTGATACGGCTCTCGGTTCAAAATCCATATTAAGTTCTGGGTGACGTTTTTGGTATTGTTTAATACGCAGGGTGAGATCAAGATCTTCGGCAGTACCCGTATTCCACCCGCCAATTTTGCGTAGAAACGTTGCTCTAAAGATTCCAAATGCACCCGGCACATTATTAATCACATTGAATTTTGCCAAACCATATTTACCCACTTGCATGGTTAACATATATTCTAAATTTTGTAGTCGAGTAACTAGCGATTTATTAGCATTTCTCACGCGCATCGGCCCCGTAACCGCGACAATATTTGCGTCACCAAAGTGAAGTGATGCTCGAGATACCATTTGATTGTCGAATGAGGTATCACCATCAAAAGCACAAACAATTTCACCGCTCGCACAACTTAATCCAGCATTCACCGAAGACACCCGCCCGCCTCGTTGAATCTTAGGGATAATGATCAATGAACGTTTAGCATGAGAAGAAAACAAAGGGACTAATACTTTCAGGGCGTCATGCGTTGCTTGATTCTTTTTTACACCATCAACCAGTGCAATAATTTCAATGTGTCCAGGATATATTTGTTCCAACAATGAAATAACTGCGTTCTGAACTGCTTTTCCCTCTGAATAACAAATAATAAGGCATGTAACCTTGGGAAAGTGGGGTGGTATAAATGGTGCTTCATGGGTTTCTTTGACTATATGGCGAAAAATACTTAGCCAACTAATCAGATAAAGTGGCAACTCCAAAAACAATACAAATGGAATGAACATCAGTACGTACGAAATTAAACTATCGCCCCGAAAGAGAATAATCAGAATGAGCTGCCACGTTTCTATCAGTAATTGCATCGTTGCCAATTCATATTAATTCACTCCGAAAACGCGCAAGCAAAAGCTCGGCATCTTCTCGACTTGACACTTGTGCAGAGGAAATACCCATAAAACGCGCCTCTAATTTATATTCACTCTCTTCCTGCATTGACTCTAAACTTGTTTCTATACGTACTTGAAAGCCACGCAAACCCTCTTCATCAGTATTCGGCAGTAGCAACCATATTAAGTTTTCAGAAGAACGCGCCGAAAGATCCGGTGTGCGCAACATATTTCTCAACCGTTGTGCAAAGGACTCAAGCATTTGCAACAACCGGGAATGCCCCATTGTCTCAGCCAACTCAGGCAAGTTTGCAAAATAAATACCGAACAAACCAAAGACGATACTTGGATAACGCCGAGATGAAGTTAGCAACCAATCGAGATCGTGCACAAATAAATCTCTTGAAATAAAATCTAATTGATCAAAACTCGAAATCATATCCACTTCAGCACCGCGAACAGCAACCGTTCGACCTTTATCGCTTAATTGCCAGCTATAAATTTTATGAGATATGAGATCATTGGGTGCCATTTCTTTTTCACACGTTGCGCAG
Source organism: Nitrosomonas sp. (assembly GCA_021774155.1). Taxonomy (GTDB): domain Bacteria; phylum Pseudomonadota; class Gammaproteobacteria; order Burkholderiales; family Nitrosomonadaceae; genus Nitrosomonas. The sequence goes on along the minus strand of JAJFJH010000090.1, from coordinate 12,555 downwards.
CGCACTAGTATTTCGGCTTCAGCAAATGCCTGATGGCAGACTTGGCAACCGTGATTCTCGATTGGACGATCATAATCGCTACCAATGTGGCGCAGCTGAGTACTGCATTTAGGACAAATTAGGGTTCCATCTTGAAGAAACTTTTCTTGAATATCAACGCAGCCACATGTAAAGCAATGCAATGATGATTGCATTTCAATATCAATTGCTCGGCAGTTTGGACAAACATCAACAAAACTCAAATGAGAAGAACGACAAAAGGCACATTCTCTTTGTCGGTCAATCAGAACCAAAGGCTCCAATATCTTTGTATTAGCAAGGGTAAGCAACCATTTGTAAGAATCTGTTGCATCGTTACTCAACTTATCAAGCAACGGGTATTGATAGAAGCGCTGACATTGCCATTCATGATACGGCTGTAATATAAATTTAGGTCGCAACCAAAGGTATTTGATTAAACGTCCTGCTTTTGTAATATCGTTATCAACTTGTTTATGGGATTCACTTAGATCTGCAACTTGATTAATCTCTTCTTGAAGATAGAGCGGTGACGGTAGTTGCCCATCCACCAGATAACTGTCGAATGAATTAACAGACCCCGCTACAAAACACAATGTATAAAAAACTTCTTGATCTTTACGTATGGCATTTATCGTTGAAGTTATGTAATTTACATCGCCTCCTTCAATCACAAATGCGCCAGGAATTATTTTCTTTACAGCCCAATCGGTATAGCTGTTGAAATGATCGATTCTAAAGAGATCATTATATTGTGCCGATAAATATGGCGTATTTTGAGACTGAGAAAAAAAAACAAGATTATTTACAGACATAGAATTAAACCTATTATTTTCTCAAAAGATACAAATCACTACAGCCCATTTTCATTACCAAACTGTCATTTGAATTTAAGCGACTTATCATCAAACCAGCGCAAATTAACAGAAATAATGCACAAAGCTTCGAATATCACCTATTAACAGAAGTTAACTATAGCTAAGTATTTTTTTATATAAACAAAGGATAAGCGGCTAAATCTACCGCATTCTATAAGTTTGCACTTTTAAAATGATATTCCAAATAAAATTATTTTAGGAAACATTGCAAAAATCATAAATCATGAACGTCATCATGTCATATTTCACAACAACTTGTTTCTCCTTAAAAGGTCAAAGATATCGCGGTATTAAATAAAACAAATAAGACACAACTACGACCGTAATAGAACAAATTAAAACAACCCGGCCATAACGGTGAAACTTGTTTGCATCCGGGTCATAAACCGTTTTTAAAGCAGTGATATAGAGCATAATACAAAGCAGTGAAAAACTCGCATAATCAAAAACATCTTCCATATTATTTCCTTCTGATTTCTCATTCTTAAGCAGGCAGCCATTCGTTTACAAATCAGCTAAGAATTGACCCGTGACGCCCCAATTTATTGGTCAGAAAGTATATCATTGACATGATAAAATTACCGGCATAGGCTAAAATGGCGGCGGTGACACATAACTTCATATCTTGGGTCTTTATGCCGAGAACTATCTCACTCTGCTCAGAATAGTTAAATTCACTTTTAATCAATACAAGCATTTCAAACTCCCGTCAAAACAATTAACTAATCAATAAAAAGAATATAAATGGATCATAACGTCACGTTGATCACCACCATTGCCGCCGGTTTTGGCCTTGCCTTAATCTTTGGTTTTATTGCCGAGAAACTAAAAATTCCCGCGCTTGTTGGTTATTTATTAGCCGGAATTATCATTGGCCCAGAGACACCGGGTTTCACTGCTGATGTAGAAATTGCTGCTGAATTAGCAGAAATCGGCGTCATGTTGTTAATGTTTGGCGTTGGGTTACATTTCTCACTTAACGATCTGTTAGCCGTTAAACGCATCGCCGTCCCCGGCGCAATCGTTCAAATGACCGTTGCAACCATACTCGGCATGACATTAGCTTCGTGGTGGGACTGGTCCTTTGGTGCCGGTCTGGTATTGGGCTTATCGTTGTCTTGTGCCAGCACGGTCGTTTTGCTCAAAGCGTTGGAGTCACACGGTTTTTTAGAAACCATGAATGGTCGCATTGCCGTCGGCTGGTTAATCGTCGAAGATCTTGTCACTGTACTAATTCTAGTACTTTTACCCACATTCGCCGTTATTTTAGGTGAATCAAATGGCACCGAACATGACACAGTTCCAGTGTGGTACACCATCGGGCTAACCCTGTTCTTAGTTTTTGCTTTTATCGCCTTAATGTTAATCATTGGCCGCCGCGTTTTACCTTGGCTCTTGTGGCAAATTGCAAGTACTGGCTCACGTGAATTATTTACACTGGCCGTCATTGCATTTGCCATCTGTATTGCTTATGGCGCTGCGGCAATATTTAGTGTGTCTTTTGCTTTAGGCGCTTTTTTTGCCGGCATGGTAATGCGGGAGTCCAAATTTAGTCACCGCGCTGCTCAAGAGTCCTTGCCTTTTCGTGATGCATTTGCAGTGCTGTTCTTTGTATCTGTCGGTATGCTGTTCGATCCCATGATATTAGTCGATGAACCTATGCATGTATTGGCTGTGGTAGCCATTATCATTGTTGGCAAGTCCATTGCTGCCATGGCATTAGCGCTTATTCTGCGCTACCCACTCAACACGGCACTTACCGTTGCGGCCAGTTTGGGTCAGATCGGTGAGTTTTCTTTCATTCTCGCAGGACTGGGTTTGTCACTTGGTTTGATGCCCGCTGAAGGAGTCAGTTTGGTGCTTGCTGGCGCGATAATCTCCATCGCATTTAATCCTGTCGCCTTTGCTGCCATTTCCCCTGTAAGTAACTGGGTGATAAAGCATTCTGCACTGGCACGTCGCCTCGAGCGCCGCGATGACCCTTATGCCGAGCTGCCTATGAGTACCGCACGTAAATTCCTTGAAGGCCAAGTTGTAATAATTGGATACGGGCATGTAGGTAAACGCATTGCTAATGCGTTAAATGAGAAAGACATCCCTTATATCATCGCAGAACAAAACCGTGAGTTAGTTCAAGATCTTCGTAAATTTAATGTAGCCGCCGTATCTGGCGACGCCACCGAACCTTCGGTACTCATTCAAGCGCACATCACTGATGCTGCTATGCTGGTTATTGCAGTTCCTGACCCGCTTAATGTTCGCCAAATGGTAGAAACCGCTCGTACCCTAAATCCAAACATTGAGATTGTATTACGTACCAATAACGAAGACGAAGCAGACTTACTAAGTAAAGATAAAATAGGCACTGTGTTTTTTAGCGAAGAAGAACTAGCTAAAAGCATGATAAACCATGTTACACAACGCTTTGACACATAATAGATCACCGCAGACAACAGGGCATGGTAGAATCTGAGAGCAACCTAACCCCCATTTTTGCAGCAATCTAAGAGATTAAATCAATGACAAATCAACTTTATGTCGGTGTTCATCAGGATAAAAATAACGGACTGACACACCTTGGCCGCATGGTACGCGATGCATGGGTATTTGGTATTTTGGCAGAATCTGAAACATGCGCGGGATGGAGTGGCGAACAAATGCAAAATTTGTATGAAAAAGTCCACGCCGCGTGGGAACCCTACGCACACATACCAAGCCGTTTACCCGAAGATTTGCAACAATGCCATACACGTATTTATGGTGAAGCCATCGCAACAGCTAAGAAGCAAGGTTGGAGTGCAGAATTAGAAGATGATGACTAAATACTTCGCACGCTTACCGCATGCCTCCACAGGCCGGAAAACTAAACACTTTTAATTTTTATAAGGTGCATTTAAGGTGCCCTTAACATCACCTTCTTTAGAAAAAATCAAAATCACATTATGGTAGCGGGCGTTAAGCGGCATATAAACAAATTCATCTTTCTCACTTTCGGATTCCGCCAAAAAAATATTTAGCTCAGCTTTCATCGTGTCATTATACAAAATAATTTTATCAATATTTAATTGATACATAAACACAACATCTCGACTTTCTTTGAATGAACGATAGAGGTGTAACTGCTCGATTGGCGCCAAACTTTCTTCAGTTGACAGCCTTAATATCTCATGCAACAACTCAGGATCTGCAGGACGGTAAGCATGAATCAGCGGCGGCTTTTGATCACTGAACTGCTTTAACTCATTTAAAGAAACACCCTGTTCTTTAAAGCTCTTAGATGGCATAGTATAAAGCTCGCCGTCCCAGTGAATAACAGCAGCAGGCCGCTCATCATACACCGTATAAACCCCCCAAGCTAAAACACACACTTGAACAAGTGCAATAGTACCTAAATCAAAACGAATTTCACAGCGAGATTTATGATGATTAAAAATAATTAAAGTCAGCAAAGGCCCCAAAACTAAATCAATTAAGGCGACAACGCGAATACCTTGCCAACCACCATCGGCTGTAAAATATGGAAATGGATACCACTGAAAAATAATGAAATAGGACAGGATCAAAAAGACAATACTGCTTATACCTAAATGAACCCCTGCGGCCTTGAATTTAGATTTAATTAAAGAAGTTTTTTTTGTCATCGTCATCGTTGCGTCCATCACTACCTCTAAACTTATTATCAAATAACTCAGTAATACCAGAGTTCTCTTTAATACAGAAAACTCCATTTATAACGACAAGTAAATTTGTCGCTTTAACCCAAAATAACCAGCCTGCATGTTTCACCGGTTGGTAGGTTTTAAACGCTTGGCTATGTTTAATTGAGTATGCCCGCGACCCGAACTGCAGTTATTCTGAGGCAAAGTGAACACCTGCTCCAATTAAGCATAGAGCAAATTTAGAACCAGCAAGTGAAACCTAGAGTGCAAACTGTATTTTTAGCGGTTCTCTGATAAGTAATAGTAGCAAGGGCCGCAGAGAATTTTCTAACGTACTGATGATGCATGTGGTTATGGAAACGAGTTAATTGCATCGTGCAATTAATCTATGATATTAAATTTCGTCGCAACGCCACAACTGCGCCGCGCACGCCGGAACTGTCACCATGAATATTCCTCAAAATAGGCGTAATAAATTCATCATTAAATGCATAACGAGCTACTTGGTCACGCCCTTCAGAATAGAGTATATCCACGTTTGAGAGACCACCACCCAACACAATAACATCGGGATCTAGGCTATTAACTACCATTGCCACTGCACCTCCAAAACGGTCAAGAAACCGTTGCATGGTTGCTTTTCCAGTGGGCCACCTTGTGTTGCTAGCATTACAACATCTCCGGCAGCTAGGGCGTCATCCCCATCATTACGATGAAAATCAGCTGCTAAACCAGGACCAGAAATTAGTGTTTCAACACAACCTTTGCGCCCACAGTAGCAATCCGGGCAGCCTTGCTCGAGAATATTATGCCCCCGCTCACCGCCGATATGCTAATGCCCTTGATGCAGCTGTCCATGAAACACTATCGCCACCCACGCCCGTTCCCATTATCACACCAAACACGACATCGTGGCCTTGGCTCGCACCATTCAGCGCTTCGCTTATGATAAAACAATTAGCATCATTAGCAATATGTAATGGCCGAGCCAATAACATTTGCGAATCTTCAAACAATGACTGTCCATTCATACAAGTTGTGTTTGAATTCTCCATCGCTCCGGTGACAGTCGAGATAGCGCCTGGCGTGCCAATTCCAACTGAAAATCTCATGCCAATCTCAGCTTCAAGTTGCTCAGCCAATTGTAATGTCATTCAGAATGGCTCTGCAACCTTCAGACTGTTGCGTTGACACACACCTTTTCAATCGTTCATTGCTTTCACTATCCAACACGACACCTTCTATTTTTGTTCCGCCTAGATCAATACCGACTCGCATAGTTTGTAGTTAGGAAATTATTTTTATTACATGCTTCTCGACAGAGTAAAAAAGAACCAAAATAATTCTCCCGATTTCTGATAAAACTTGAGCAAACGCCACCGAAGTTAACGGTGATTTTACCTTTTGACTGATTCAAATCTCCTTGTTATCCGTTTCATTGACTGGCGCCATCCCTTTCGCACGTAGCTCAGCCAGCGCTTGCTCGGTCTTGGTAAGATAACTAAGTCCCATACTGCGCAAAATATGGTCTGCCTTTGTGTATTGGATGTTGGTATAGGTGGTAATTTCTATCCGGTTTCCCCATGGATCAAGAAAATCTAAAAAGGGGCCATCTAATAGCGTAACACCCATCGCTTCAAGTGAGCGACGCACCAATTCTTTATCATCAACAGCGATTCCAAAATGTCGTTTTTCGTCAGGTTTTGTATTACTGTGCTTCGTAAAATTGATAAACTGATCGCCAAAATAAATAAATGCTTCCGAGTCATTCTTCTCGTGAATTTCAAAGTCCAAGAATCGACTATAAAATGCCAACGCCTCATCAAGATCCCCAACTTCAAGTGCAACATGGTTTATCCCAACAGCGCGGGCTTTGAGCAACTCATCCTTCTCAGTCATAGTAAACTCCCTTAATATATAATCAGCAATATAATAACGCATTGATACCTTCGCAGGTACGCGTAGATAACAACCAAGCCATCCATTCAAGCACGTAGTTATCGACAATATAAAAGGCGAAACTATTTCATATTAAATAATAGCTTATTCGCTTAGTTTTACTCATAATTAATCTAAGTCCAAAATATTCATTTGAAGTAGCTACTCACTCCATATTTCATGAGTTAGATTGGCCAAATCAATTTGTGTGGCGACAGGTGAGTTATATCCCTTATTGGTCATTGATTACAAATAACTTGAAATCTGTCAATAGACCTGTGCATATCCACTTAACATGAAAAGACTAGAACTGCATGATCGTATGCTATGGCACGATAAGCAGATGCCTGGCAGTTATGCATAATAATTCTCCCACGGCACAAAATAATGTTGATAGCTTCAATGACAACTTTATCTCATTGTTGAGGTAAAAACTTGTTGGAAAAATAATAACAACCAACATTGCCTAACAGCCAAACTAGGGAGCTATTAGCGTTACCAGCTGATTTTATTGAAGCGCTGAAATGTAAAGATTTCTAGAAGGGTTCGCCAGACACTGGCGAAGCACTGGGCGCTAACGTTTATTGTCAGCGCCACTTTTAATTATTTAGGTTAAATTAACCAAACCATTTCCTAAATGTTTTTCTCCATTGATCGATTCGATCATCAATACTCTCGGTCATTGTTGGGTCTTTCTTTCTTAATTCCGCTTGTAAGTGATTTAAATCGGACGAAAGTCTGTTCATAACATCATTATCAACGCCAGATACATTCGCAAGGCGTTTCTGAACACTTTTAAACGTAAAACGCGCTTTATCGTACTGCCCGTTGTTTAAAAATGCTTTAGCAAGTGACATATTTTCGACAATCGACAGGACCGGATCGGCAATTTCTTCTTCAACTAAAATTGCGTTCTTAAAGATTGCAGTCAACACGTTTTGCGCTTTGTCATATTCCTTTTTATTAATATCTTGAAGTGATTCATCAAGGGCTGATTTAACTTCACGCAGGTCTACCGAGATTTCCACATGAACCACACTGGCGTTTACTTCTTCCCAGTTCAATTGTCGTAAATGATCGAAGATCTCCTCATAATCGCTGATCAAAAGGACATCGTCTACCACAGGAACATAATGTTCTTTAACGGTATGTTTGTCAGCGTAGGTCACTTTGCCATAGTTAAACGTAGAATTAATTTTAAGCTCCGGTAATTGCGACTCCAGCTGGTCTTTGATAGTTTGCGCTTTCATAATATGGTGAGTAGCTTCACTAGGGAACTTGAGGCCCAGTGCAAATTTGGCAAGATTTATGTGCCCCATCATTTTGTGCTCAAGTGACTGAGTTTTCTCACGCTGCACTTCAATTGGCGTTTTCGCTTTTATTGTGTCGTTTTTTGGTGCATCTACGGCTAATATTATGCTTGACTGCATCAATGCGACAGCAAGTATAATTCCACAAGCTAATGTATATTTGGTCATGTCGTTTCTCCAAACAGTTAATAGATTTAACGTAGTGATAACAACAAATCACAGAACGTGACAGAAATTTTAGAGGGACACATGCAAATATCACGCCAATATAATGTTAAATCTTTATTAATGTTAAATACCTGAGAAGAAAAAATATATTTTGTATATATATATTGCTCGATCGAATAGGAGAGACATGAATCCGTAGGCTATCATTTCCCACAGATTGTACTTATACCAGTCAGACTTGACTATTATTCTGTCTGTTTATCCAAAATTACATTCTCATATTTCGACAAAACTTGTATGAAACAATAACAGAACAATAACACGCGACCTTGTGAAAAATAACTACAGTAGTCAATCAGTATTTAACCTAATTTTGACACTAGTTTAACTATAATTTGATACCGCATGTGTACACTCATCGTAAAATAAGATAAATCAGGAGCACGTCCATGAATGTATTAATCATAGAAGATACTCAAGACATTGCCGCCAGTATTTATGATTACTTGGATGCACTAGGTTACACGATTGATGCAGCCAGCGATGGAGTGACGGGTTTACATCTGGCGGTAACGCAGGACTATGATGTGGTTATCTTGGATCTAAATTTGCCAGGTATTGATGGTATCGATCTATGTCGAAGACTACGCAAAGATGCAAAACGATCCGTGCCGGTGCTCATGCTTACTGCCAGAGATTCCCTTGAAAGCAAATTAGAAGGCTTCAGTTGTGGGGCAGATGATTACTTGACCAAACCTTTCTCGCTAAAAGAACTCGCGGCACGCGTTAAAGTGCTATCCGAACACGTAAATCGTATGCCGGCTTCACAATTACTGGTTGGAGATCTTTCACTTGATATAGACGCACACGAAGTAAATCGTGCTGGCAAGCACATCAACCTCAATCCGACACAGTTTAGAATAATAATGTTTCTGATGCAAAATCCTCATCGCGTCATCAAGCGCGAAGAGCTTGAGTATGCGGTTTGGAAAGATAACCCCCCAGACAGTGACGCCTTGCGCACTCATCTGTCCAATCTGCGTCAGGTTGTTGATAAACCTTTTGACCAACCACTCCTACATACTATACGCGGTTTTGGCTACAAACTGACGGATAAATATGCAGAAAACGACTAACCGGATTGCCCGCCGTATCTCCTTAGCATTTCTTCTGTATGGGGTTGTGCTGACTCTTGTGCTTGGATTGAGCTTGGTTGTTGTATTTAAATCAATCGAAGAAAGTATGCTGGATGATATTCTACATGATGAGCTTAAGCACTTTCGACTAGAGGCTGGTCGTGTACAATCATTTGGATTTTTCCGTTCGCGCGCAACCAGCATTTACGCTGCACCACTCGACGATATATCCGATATACCGGCACATGTACGTAATCTTCCTGAAGGCGTGCATGACTTAGTATACAAAAATCGAGACTATCGAGTGCTCGTTGAACACATTGGTGAAACTCGTTACATTGTAAAATTTGACGATACAAAGATTCATGAGCGGGAACGGGAGTTTGTCCGCCTGGTGTTGTTATGTTCGATTGTTATCTTAATGATTGCGGTGTTTATTGGTTGGAGGGCATCGCACCAAATTATCCGTCCTATTAAGCAGCTGGTTAACCAGGTTATAGCATTCAAGAACAAGCCAGGCGAATCCCTGGATTTGTCTACGTTTAATAACGATGAAATAGGCGTTCTGGCACATGAGTTACAACATTATCATGACCAGTTGAGAAATCTGCTGATCCGTGAAAAGGAATTTGCCGGCAATGTGAGTCATGAACTACGGACACCGGTTACCAGCATTAGTTTGGCGGCAGAAGTGTTGGCTTCGAAAGCTGACCTATCGCCGATAGAACGCCAAAGAATTCAGAGAATACAACGTGCGGTCGGTGAGATATCTGAACTAATTGATACTTTTTTGATATTGGCTCAAATTAATAACAAATCGACAAAACATGACTATACAACGTGCGAGCTAGGACCAATTATCCGTAAGGTGGTTGAACAACAACGTATATGGTTAGGTAGCAAACCACTTGAAGTGATTATCGAGGAGAGCGAGCAATTAATAGTGTTGGCACCTCCAGGAATTCCCAATGTTTTAGTTGCCAATTTGGTACGGAATGCATTTCGATACACTGAGAGAGGAACCGTCACCATATCCATGAAATCCGGTCAATTAATAGTCACCGACACTGGTATTGGTATTGATGAATCTATGCAGGCACGTATATTTAAACGCGAAACAATGGAAAACTCAGATGACATGGATAGAGTCAGATTGGGATTATCAATTGTTCAACGTATTTGTGAGCGCTATGGATGGACGGTGTGTTTTGAAAGCAAGAAAGGCCAGGGCACCCAGTTTACAGTGGTATTTTCCGCTTAATTCCTTAAAATAATAATTTAGGATACTAATTTAACCTCTTAGAAAGTGACTTTAACTTATTGAGGATTAAAATAATAAAAAAATCGATACACGATGAAATTAATATTTGATATGAATGACCAATTTAAAGGTCTTTTAAGTGTGAATGGCTTCAGCCAGAATCAAACTTACCAACTTTATAGTCTGTGTGGCTTAGTAATCATGGGCGTAATGCTGCTTACCATAGACGACGCGCGCAAATAGCATTGTTGACAGATGAAGAGATCACGACCCTAAATTGACTGACAGAGTTCGACGGATAAAGAACATTTGCTGTGCGATAGAAATCAACGCCAGTAAGCCTGCAACCCATGAAACCCTATTTTATTAAATATGCCCTGTTTTAAATCGAACGTACATGATTTCCTTATCGCTGAACAGTTGCGCTTCCGGTCATAAGTACGCTCAATTCAGAACAGTTCAGCATTTAAATTGCAACACGTGTCGCAATTTTCTAAAACTTAAAGGTAAGCATGGTATATCCATAACTGGTGCCAGAACTACCAGGACTTTGCGCGACTTTATCGAAGTAAGAGCCTTTAAATAAATGGGAAAAACCTACGTCCAAACTCATACGTCGTAAATAACTGGTCTGTGGATCCCAATTTAAGTTTATGTCAAATAAATTTCCCAAGAAGCTACCCGCACGACCCGTTGTATCTTGTAACCCAGAACCAACAAATGACCCACGTTTATCAGCCAACCAAAACGCGCGGTGAGACATCATAAGCCTGACCGTAGGCGTTGGTGAAAGCGTGGCGCGAAGACCGACAGGAGAGATAATATTCGATGGAAAGAACACACCTAGAATCCCAGTAGGACCATACTCTACGCGACGTTTTGCATACAAAAAGTCAAAATTCTTACGCGGGTCACTATTTCCAGATGAGTAATCGAACGGATAAACAACTCTGAAAGGCATTTTGGTTTTAAAGCTATAGCCGATTTCTCCGTGATGACGATGAGCGAAGTAGTTAACAGAGTCATTTTCACCAAATTGATACATGGATTCTATTTCATAATCCATGTAACCCTTCTCAGGTTTTGCGAATATTCTAAATCCTTGAGTGTAAATATTACGCCTTCTAACATCATTACCTTCCAGCAGCTGAAAGGAATATACATCCGCATTTGCCCACCGTAGATCGCGGTTAGTTACTTGTATGCCTGAAAAATAAGTTTCGGGCGTGTTCCAGTCCAGTTGCGTGGGCTCTCTGTTAACAGGGCGCGTGCCAAATGCTCTAAGACCCCACCCCCTATCGCCCGACCCCAGTGTCAACTGAACGCCATCAAATGTAGGCGTTAAGGTGCCCCAGCGATGACCTGCTATCAAGCGACCTTCCCCAAAATCCATCACCATACGCCCGACTTCAAGCTTTGCAGCATGTCCTGTTCCTAAGAAATCCTTAGTTACCAAATCAAGGTGAAGTTGGGTAAAGTCAAAATGATTCGCAAAAACATTTGAACGATCTTGCCCGTGATGCGCCATCGGCGCACGCATATCGGTCAGCTCAAGCGTAAATTGAAGTGGGTCTAAAATATTTTTGATTTCAAGTAAGAATCTTGTCCGCTGATGAACTTGTTCATTATCACCTGGAATTCCTCTTGTGAAACCATTGTCATATGCCTCATAGCGCGTTCGATGCTCAATACCAATATTTAACCAATCTGGCGTATACGCTGAAAGCGGAGTTTGATGCGTTTCCATCAGGCTGGTTAACCGATCGAAATCACCTCGGGTTGTTCCCACAGTTTCCGGCCCATCAGCAGATGCTGTTTTGGCCAACATCGTGTTATTTTTAAGAACCACTGATTTTACGGGGTTATTTTTCTCTGCGGTTTTTGTTTCTGCAGCAACGGCAGCGTTCATCCATGTACAACAACCAACAATGAAAAGTACCCACAAACATGATATGTGTATATACCTCAAGGCCATTAAGCGGCACGGTTTTTTTAAAGAAATTGCCAATTCCTTATAAAGTACAGGCTGGCATCTAAGTGGTACTTTGAGCAAGGCAGTCCAAAACCATAAATAGCGGGATAGTAACAATGGCTTAAATAATCTTTGCGCGAAGTAGTAGATAAGTTTTTCAAGTAACATGGTTGCTCCTTATGCCTGGTATAAAAACGTAAATATTGCAAATTGAG
>JAJFJH010000089.1 GCA_021774155.1 Nitrosomonas sp. | reverse complement strand
TGAGATGAATGCCATTTGCCCAGAAATCAGCGCCACCCATGAGCACGATGACTCGCACATCACGATGAGTCGCAGCTAAATAAGCGTCTCGTAAACGATGGCATTGCTCGATATCCATCGCGCCATTGTAAAAATCAAAATACAAATAACCGACATCATCCTTCTGCTCAAACCAGATATCGCGATAAGTCTGACCACAATAAATCGCAAATGGATCTAATGGTATTTCTGGAACACCATCCAAGTGACCTTTTAATGCCAATGTTGCTGATAATTTGAAACTTGGATCACCGACAACCTTACGCTTCAAATGGCCGATCCATATTGCTCCATCAACAGTTGCGCGACAAATAGCACCATGACGTCTGGCAATAATTTCACCAGGTTGAGTACTACGCAACGCATCTTCAACATATGCATCAAACAAATAATATGGTGCGCCATATAAATTATCCAACACACCAGGAGATCCATCTGCAGCACGAATTTTTTTCAAAATTGTCGCGGTATTATCTTCAACCCAATCAATCTTTCGGTCTCTTTGACGAATAGGTATGTGCCGCTGACCTTGCACCTCTGGTCGAGAATAATCTAACGGTTGCGGTTTGAATTTTCCAGACTGAAAACGTACAACGGCAGTTAAGACAGCCCGTGTTGCCGCGCCGACTACTTCATGGCGATACAAGCTACTTTTTGCTGCATAACGCATGGGGAAAGTTTCTGATGCCCAAATATCACCCGCATCCATTTCAGCATTGGCCTGCAATACCGTCACACCCCATTCTTGGCGTTCTTGCATAATCGCCCAATCCAGTGCGGAAGGACCACGATCGCCGACAATACCTGGATGGACGATAAAACAGGGGGTTTCCCGCCAGACTTCCTCGGGAAGCGCGCGCTTTAAAAACGGCGCAATAATCAATGATGGCTGGTAAAGCTCAACGGCTTGAATGGTCACTGCATCATTGATATCAAACTCAATTGAAATCTCATGACCGCATTGCGTTAATTCAATAAAAAGGCGTTGCGTCAGGCTATTAAAACTGTGCGTGATAAACAGGATTTTCATGCCACAATGTTAAATTCAACAAATCCGTGGCAATTGCTCACCACTGAGCCAATCCACCACACGTTTACCACCGAAACACGTGATCATTTGCACGAAATAATGTGCATCCTCAACAACTTCGCCAATAATGGCAGCATTAGTTCCCAGTGCGTGTGTCCGCATAGCAGATAAGAGTCGATTCGCATCCTCAGACGCACAAATGGCAACCAACTTACCTTCGTTAGCAACATACAGTGGGTCAAAACCCAGAAATTCACAGGCCGCGCTCACTTGCTCATGAATGGGTAATTTACTCTCATACAACATCATGCCCACAGCTGATTGGTGAGCGATTTCATTCAGTGTCGTCGCCATCCCGCCACGCGTGGGATCACGTAGAACATGGATGTCTGGCACGGTAGCTATCATCATCGCGACCAAGTCATGAAGTGATGCCGTGTCGGAGGAAATACTAGTATGAAACGACAAGTTTTCACGCAACGACATAATGGTAATACCATGATCGCCCAACGTACCAGACACCAATATCTTGTCACCAGGACGAGCGCGCTCACCTGAGATATTAATACCCTCTGGCACAACACCAATCCCTGTCGTGGTAATAAACACCCCATCGCCCTTACCTTTCTCCACTACTTTTGTATCACCCGTGATGATAGACACACCCGCCGCTTGTGCCGCTTGCGCCATCGATTCAACAATTCGTTTGAGATCAGCCAGCGGGAAACCTTCTTCCAAAATAAAGCTCGCCGCAAGATGGAGTGGTTTGGCGCCAGACATCACCACATCATTAATCGTGCCATGCACCGACAAACACCCAATATCGCCACCTGGAAAAAATAAGGGCGTAATAACATGGCTATCTGTCGCCATAACCATGCGTCCACCGGGCACATTAAAACAAGCCTGGTCATTCATTTGACGCAGAAACTCATTATCAAATGACGCTAAAAACAGTTGCTCAATTAATTGCGCCATCACGCGCCCGCCACTGCCATGCGTCATATCCACATGACCATGTTTCATGTCTAGCTTTCGAGTATAGCCAGGTTTGACTGCTGCTTTGTAAGCACTCATTCAGCCATCTCTCTAAAACGCCCATAACTATAGTGTGCCGCACATGCACCCTCCGAGGACACCATACATGAACCCATTGGGTTTTCTGGTGTGCAAACGGTGCCAAAGATTTTACAATCTTGCGGTTTTTTAACACCACGCAAAATCGCACCACATTCACATGCTTTGTTATCCGGCATGGAAATTACCGGTATTTGAAAACGTTGCTCAGCATCAAAATCGGCATAATCTGATTTAATCCGCAACGCACTGTAAGGCACCAATCCAAGCCCGCGCCACTCAAATGAGCGACGCAGTTCAAACACCGTAGCCACCAACAGCTTTGCCTTGACGTTACCTTCACGCGTAACCGCACGAGTAAATTCATTTTCCACCTCAGCACGTCCTTCATTGAGTTGACGCACCAGCATCAATATGGACTGCATCACGTCCAGCGGCTCAAAACCCGCGATAACCACTGGCTTTTGAAACTCTTCTGCAAAATACTCATAAGGTTGGCTACCTATAATCGTCGAAACATGTGCCGGCCCAATAAAACCATCCAAACGCACCACACCGAATTGGCGGACTTCGGGTGATTGCAAAATATGTGAAATGGCGGATGGCGTTAGCACATGGTTGCAAAACACACTAAAATTAGTGAGCTTTAGCGCCTGCGCTTGTTTGATGACCACCGCAGTCGGCGGTGTCGTTGTCTCAAAACCAATAGCAAAAAAAACCACTTGTCGCTGCGGATTATCATGTGCAATTTTTATTGCATCTGCACAGGAATACACCATGCGTATATCCGCACC